>CAYUVM010000054.1:0-13117 GCA_964447935.1 uncultured Cytophagia bacterium
AATTTTCTTTCAAGTCTTTGGCGATATCTGCGAACGTTTTAAAAAAAGTTTCCACTTCACGTTCAAATTCGGCAAAGACTACATCGAGTTGATCAAACAGTGGCCGCATTAGCTCTTGTTCTAAATCGAAACCGTATGAGCCGCGGAAAAAGTGGCGGAAACGTAAATAATCGTCAAGATCTGTACGCAAAGAATCCGTAATGATGGCAGGACGAACTTCGCGGATTTCCAGCGCCATGTCATCAAGTAAATCACGATGCCATGAAGCTCCTTTGGGAACATCGCCTTCCAGCTCAATCGCAATCTTTTGAAACACCCGCTCAATACCGGTATAAAAATCGTGCAAGAATGAAGCAATGATACGCGGGTGAGCGGTATCGACGGAAAGCCCGCGATGCTCAGCAAACAATTCACGCAGTTTTTCCAGCTCTTTTTTCACTGCCGCGATTAGACGCTGCAACGCTCGTGGATCGACGGGACTCATAAAGCACTTCACCCTTTTCAAAAAGTTCTGCTTTATATTTATAGGTTTCGAATGGAATCAAATCAACTTCAAATTCACCGGCTAAACGAGAAATCTGGGCCGAGGCTTTAAAGTACAAATTGGGGGCAAGCCCTGACACAACTAAATCAATATCTGAGTTAGCGCGAAACCTGCCTTCCGCCAGCGATCCAAAGAGAAACACCTTTTCCGCGCCGAAATCTTCGACAAGTTTTTCAGCGCATCGGGATGCCACTTCGTGAGCTTCAACAGCGCGACGTTGGGTTAAATGTTGCGCTTCCTTGGCGCGGCGGCGAAAGGCAGTAACATATTGTTGTATTTCAGACATGCTCAAATATACAATTTGCAAACACGAAAAACAAGGTAGTTTTCAACACTTACGACTTCCTTATTTCACTTCGGCAGAAATCGTTTCGTCAGTTCATCAGAATCACCATATTGCTTGCGCAGTTTCGCAAGCCGCACTTTGAGCTGCTGGATGGTCTTTTGATACGCCGGATCATCATAACGATTACTCAATTCATGCGGATCCGTTTGCAAATCATAAAACTCCCATGCGTCAATGTTATAATAGAAGTGAATGAGCTTATAGCGTTCCGTCCGAATGCCGTAATGCCGCTTCACCATGTGCCACGCGGGATATTCATAATAATGATAGTAAATTGCCTCGCGCCAATCCTTCGGCGTTTTGCCAGCCAAAACTTTTCGCAATGACCGGCCTTGCATGGTTTTGGGAATTTTCACGCCGGCATAATCCAAAAACGTTGGCGCAAAATCCAAGTTGAGCACCATGTCCTCATTGACCGTGCCTTTTTTAATCTCTTTGGGATATCGCACCAGCAGCGGCATGCGCAACGACTCTTCATACATAAATCGCTTGTCAAACCAACCGTGCTCACCGAGATAAAAGCCCTGATCTGACGTATAAATCACGATGGTGTTTTCGGCGAGGCCGTTTTTATCTAAATAGTCCAAAATACGCCCGACGTTTTCATCCACCGAAGCGACGCAGCGCAAGTAATCTTTAATGTAACGCTGATATTTCCACTTGTCTAAATCCTTGCCCTGTAAATTTGCCTTTTTGAACACTTCATTTTTCGGGCTATAAGCCGCGTCCCACGCCTGGCGCTGTTCCCGCGTCATTCGTTGCAAATCGCGATAGAAATTTAAATCAAGTCCTTTTAAACTATCGCCCTCGGCAGGTACTTTAAGATCATACGCCAAATTCATGTGCTGCGTAATCATCATCTCCTGCTGGCGGGCCGCGTCGCTGCGAGTGTTGTAATCATCGTCAAACGTTTCCGGCAACGGAATTTCGACATCATCATACAGCGTGAGATGTTTGGTATTCGGCATCCAATTGCGATGCGGCGCTTTGTGATGCAGCAGCAAACAGAACGGTTTGTTCCGATCACGCTTGTCGAGCCATTCGAGGCTGTAATCCGTGATCAAATCCGTGGCGTAGCCGGTATGCCGTTTGCGCTCGCCCATCGTGATGAAATCAGGATTGTAATACGCGCCTTGATCCGGCAAAACACTCCAGTAATCAAATCCTGTTGGATCGCTTTTCAAATGCCATTTGCCGATGACCGCCGTCTGATAACCGGCCCGCTGCAGCAATTTAGGAAATGTTTCCTGACTCCCATCAAACGTCACGATATTATCAATCTGCCCGTTGAGGTGGCTGTATTTGCCGGTTAACAACACCGCCCGGCTCGGCGCGCAAATGGAGTTGGTGCAAAAACTCTGGTTGAAGCGCATGCCCTCATTGGCAATGCGATCTAAATTCGGTGTTTGATTGATCAGGCTCCCGTAACTGCTGATGGATTGAAAGGCATGATCATCCGTCATGATGAAGAGGATGTTCGGACGCTGGGGTTGGGTCTGGCTCAGCAAAAGAGAGGATAGAAAAAATAACGCTGAAATGGCAAGAACTATTTGTTTAAAAGAATGGTACGAAGGCATGTTTTCCTCCTCACACAGACGAGATAATTTCAGCCGTGAAAGTTTTATTGAGTCAACTACTCGTTTAACAATGTTGTTTCAATCTCACGAATGAGAAATGGCAAGTTCGATTCTACAAAACTAATATTGGGCGCTGGAATGCGATGATGTTTGATGTCAGGTGGAATGTGTTTATGATGGGGGTGGGTGCTGGCCAATTCGGGAATATGTGGATGAGGAAAAGGATCATACCAATAGAGTTTCTCGTCGTCACGATAGACTTCATAGCTGTAGCGTTGGATAAAGCGTTCCGGCTCATCAAAATCCAGAATTTCTAAAACCCGTAACTGAACGCTTTTATCAAATAAAACCTCACCTCGCACAATGGCCGCAAAAGGTTCAAGCCGCTGAAACACCAATGTTGAATAACGAACCGACGGAAATAGCTCCGGCAAAGTAAAAATAAAATTTTCGTATTCGTCGTAATTCAAGTTTCACCCCGTCACACAGCGATTGCTTCACTGAGAGGCAAATGAAGGATATCCTGTTGCTGTGCCAATCTCTCGGCCAGCCATTGGTGATATTTCTGTTCCCGCTTCAATTTGATCTCGTAAATTCCCAGCCATTCGATGAAATCATTCGATTGCTCCAATTTTCCGCTGGTGGCCAGTCGGTAAAAATCGTCGGAGCGCAGGCCGTATTGTTCCTCGAATTTTTTTAAATAATTTTCAAGATCGTGAATGCCGCGGATTAATTCATTAAGTGTCATATTTTGACCTTCAACATGATAATGAAAATTTATCTGCTCAAAGATACATATTTCTTGGCGTTTTGTCAACAGACAAAAATTTCAAAAAGTTTTCGAGGCACTCGCCTGCGGTTGGAGGCTACGCTCGCTTATAAAAACCCCTGCCTTCCTCCTCATGCGCTCGAGACCAACTTTGCTCTCTTCTCCCCAAAAAACAATCACATAGTCGAATCACCGACGCGCAACCGCACGGACGATGCCGAGGTTGGCAACATCGAAGCCATTGCAACTACCATCGTAGAAGCTGGCCACCCAAACCACGTCGGCACTTAGCATATCCAATGTCCAAAACCAAAGCCGCGCTTTCTCAAACAATGAGCCGATGTGCAAACCACCGTTCTTCTCACGTTCCATCAACGACATCGCTTCTTCCAACGTCGGCAAACGCCAATTGTCATAACCGGCAAAACGCTGATTGTTTAAATCACGACTATATTTTTTAGCTTTAGCAAAACTCATATGATTTGATGAACCTGCTTGTTGCCACATCAGGTCAGTCGCATAATCGACAACTACTTTGCCATCGTGTTGCAATTCATACTTGTGCGTGATTCCTTTTCCATCCGGATTGCACCAAGCCTTGTTCCAGTAACCTTCAGCGCAATAAAAATCATATTTTTTCAACATAGCCTTCACCGCCTCATAGGAAAGTTTTTCTATCGGCTTTGAGCGGAGTTGAAGGATGGGCACCTCAACAGGCAAAACCATCTCTGGTTCCGAAATAACCTTTGCCGGTGTTTTCAATCGCAAAGCCGCAAGCAACTCATTCAAACCGTGATCAAAATTTTTAAATTCCAAATACCGTTTGCCCCACAAAATTTTGGGCAACGGCGTTTCATCCAATTTGCACGGTATGAGACACCGATTCAGAGCGACAGCACTCGTCCATTCCAATTCCACCCAATGCGAGCTTGCTGCGGCCGGCGACCAAAGAAGAATCAGCGTGTCACACCAATCCAAAGCCTGACTGATGCGCGTCGGCAAACTCTCGCCACCTTGTGTGCCGGTGTAATCGACAAACACCTCGGCGCCAGCGGCTTGCAAGGCTTGCTGCAATCGCTTCGCGGTGGCTTGGTTTTCCCACGCGTAGCTAATAAAAATTTTGGGAGAGGCGTTTGGCGGTTGGTTGGTCATGACAAATTAAAAAAATCCCACTGCAAGTTTGCAAAAGTCTTTTATCAAACTCAGGATTGACGCTGATGAAATATATTTCTTGAGGAGATAAAAAGCAAATTTTGTCTTTAAATATTGCCCGGGCGCTCGCAGCGCCCGGGCAATACAAAGAGTGTGAGGCTAAAAATAAAAAGAGCAGACGGTTCCATTTAACGGAGCCGCCTGCTCACCTTGAGGAGGAAAGGAGGCTAAATCAGTGGTCAGTATTCAGAGATTAGAAATCAGCGCCGATCGAAAACATATTTACGGGTTTGCTCACGGTTTTCAAATCCGTCGGCCACGCGATGTTGTAGCCGAGACTGACGTACCCGAGGTTCAACCGCGCGCCGACACCGAACGCGCCGCGCAAATCTTGCAGGTGAAAGCCACCTTTGGTCGAGAACGGTTGAAATTCCTTTGTAATCAAACCAGGGATGTCGAGACCCCACGCGGCGGCGGCATCGGCAAACGTCACGGCACTCAGGAAATCTGTGGTCGGTGGCAGAAAGGGCAACAGCGGAAAACGATATTCAATGTTCTGTACGATGAAGTTGGTGCCGAGCAAATCCGCGTTGGCCGTGCCGCGGAATGTGTATGGCCCGCCGATGCGGAACACTTGCGAACTCGCATCGCGGCCAAAGTTGCTGCCGCCCAGCAAGCGATACGCCAGCACCGTGCGGCTGTTAACGCTAAAGTATTTTCGATAATCCGCCAGCACTGTGGTGATTTGAAAATCGTTGGTGGTGCGCTGCACTTCAATACGGCTGCGGCGGCCGCTGCGCGGGCCAAGCGGACCGTAAACCGCGTTGTCATAAACCAGCGCCGCGCCCACTTGCCCGAAAGTAAAGCCGCCCAAGTTTTCTTTGTCGCGGCGAATTTTGCCGTTGGAAAAATCCAAGCTCTCGACAACAAAATCCTGGCTCACGCGCGTGAGGCCGGCGCTCAATTCCACGCGCGAGAAACGGTTGAAGGGATAATAAGCAAAGCTGCTGACGCCGCGATAGGTTTGGGTCACAAAACCGGCGGCGTTGGACGCGGCAAACACGCCGTACGCGTTGCGTTGCTGGAAGGCCTCAATTCCATAACCAAAACGATGGCCTTGATTCAAATAGCCGATGCCCAGATCCGAGTTCTGCAAATCGCGTGTAATGCCGAGCCCGACGATGAAATTGTGGTTGCTCATCATATCGCTAAACCCAAGCTGCAACCCGCCGGCGGTGCCGAAATAACCGCCAAACTCAGCGCCCAGCGCGATGCCATCTAACTTTGGCATGCGGCTGTATTTTCGCGGTTCCACGGAATCGGAGCTTGCCAACTGATAGCCGGTATATAAATTATTGAAATCGAAAATTGCCGGCAGCCACAGCGAGTCGCTGCGGGTTTGTTGTCCGTTGCTTGTTGCCAGCAGAGGCTGCAACTCCATCCGAAAGAGCTGCCAGCTTTCTTTCACAAAGGAGGAAAACACCATCACGCGGCCATCTGCCGACCAGCTCATCGCGGGCGTGGTTTCGGTGATACCAGACACGCCGTTTTTTAATGCGGTGATCAACGTAATGCTCTTCGTCGCGAGGTTGACGCGATAAATATTCGGAATGCCCTGATGATCTGCCACAAAAGCTACTTCGCTGCCGTCTGCCGACCATTGCGGGTTGATGGCATCGCCGGGCAAATCGGTGAGCAATGCAATCTCTTTCGTCGCCAATGAATAAATGGCGAGATCGTTATCCCCAAACAATAATTTGCTTTCATCCGTGCCGTTGCCGCGATCAGTGGCAAAAACAATCGCATTGCCATCGGGCGACCATTGCGGATGCAATTCAGAAAAACGATCTTGCGTCAGACGGCGCGGCTTTCTGTCGGCAAGATCGACGGTGTAAAGATCGGAACGGCCGCCGGAGATGCCGACGAAAACCAACTCATCCCCTGCCGGTGAAAAACTCGGCGAGACCAAGCCGTTTAATTCCGCGAAAACCAGCTTGTGGAGAATCGCATCGCGGTTGACGTCCATCACATAAATCGCATCATCCTTGCCGGCTTTGGAAACGAAGGCGAGGCGGCTGCCATCGCGCGACCAGTTGATGGTGGTATCGAAAAATCGCAGCGATTCAAAATCGCGGCTCTGGCCGCCGGTGATGAGACGGCGGTTTTCAAATTTGCCGTTGCTTCTTTGCTCGAGCAAATAAATCTCGTCGGTCAAATTTTTGTTCGCGACATAAGCGATCTTTTTTCCGTCGGGGCTGACGGAGGGCACGAGATTCATCCGATGGAAATAACCTTCCTGTCTTGTAATCTGCTGCGCGATTTGATCGGGACGCTGCAGCGTGCTGTCACCCGGCAACACCTGTTGGCGCACGGCGGCATGCCAGGCGGTGGTGAGCTGTTTGAAATCCATTTCGATTTGGGCTTTGAAGGCGCGTTGCACGTCGCCGAAATTGACCGCGGTTTTAAAAATTTGGCCGACTTTCTTTTTGCCGTGCGTTTCGCCGACGTAATGCCACAGCGATTCGCCGAGGCGATAAACGCGAATGTCGAACGTGCCGTTGAGTTTTTCAACCGTCAACAATTTGTTGGAGAGCAAGCCTTCGCGCACCCACATGCGGGTCGTGTTGTCCATGCCGACGGAAAGATACTCGGCCATGCCTTCCATAAACCACAGCGGCGGATCGAACCGCCCCAATCCTTTAACGGTGGACATAATATCGAATTGAAACGCATGCACCAGCTCATGCACCAACACGTGATTGAACTCGCGATACGAGCCGGTGATCGGCAGCGTGACGCGATGCTTCAACGACTCGGTCACGCCGCGGGTGCCATCGCCAAGCATTTCCTGCACGACGTTGGTTTGCTGAAAATCATTCAATGACGCGTAAAGAATTAAAGGAATGCGTCTGGTGATTTTATGCTCCAGCACGTCGCTTAAATAATCATAGCCGCGTTCGGCCATGCGGGCGGCGTCGTGCGCGGCTTCGGCTTCTTCGGAATAATGATAGACGTCAAAATGTTCGGTCCGGAAAATTTTCCAGTCGAAGTTTTTGTACTGCACTTTGTTTTGGCCGAAATAATATCCGGGCTGCGCGGATAATACGTTAGCCAGCGCCATGAACAGCGCGGCGATAAAACAGATTCCGCGTTTTTCCAATGATTTCTTCATATTAAAGATCTCCTTATTATAAATTTCGCCGTCCCGAAGGCGGCCTCGACCGTTTCGATTTGATTGGTGAAAACCATCTGCACCATAACCTTACGCAAGGCCCATGCCAGCGCTTTAAAAATAATACGAAATCGGCCGGCCAAACCCTACGTGATTATTAGATGAAACTTTCGTGACCATGGCTGCAGCCGCTGCAATATGGAGCAAAATTGTTCTTGCACAAACTGCAATTTGCCCGAGGTTTACCTGCGGGAATTTTTTGGCATACAAATGGGTGTGTAAAGTTGATTGCCACCGGCTGCTAATTCGGTCACCATTAAATAATATTTGACAAAGGAGATTTTATTCATTACCTATAATCTTCAAACCGTCAAATCAAACCAATGGAGAAAAAATGAAAAACCGTTATTTTATTATATTGCTTTTTGTAATTTTGTCATCATCGCAAAACGCTTTGGCGCAGCTTAAAATCGATCTTGCGGCCAGGAAGGATAATACCCTGTACGAAGACGCGGCGGGCGCGTTGAGCAACGGCGCGGGAGAATATTTTTTTGTCGGCAAAACCAATCAAACGCAAAACCAAATTCGGCGGGGCCTGATGGCGTTCGATCTGGCCGGCAAGATTCCATCCAATGCGGTGATCGATAGCGTCAAGCTCAGGCTGGTGATGGCGCAACAAACTATCGCCGGGCCACAGCCGGTGCAATTGCTGCGCCTGGTTGCTGATTGGGGTGAAGGCACGTCCAATGCTTCCGGCAATGAGGGCGGCGGCGCGACTTCAACCACAAATGACGCCACATGGATTCATAGATTTTTTAACACCAGCTTGTGGGCAAGCCCCGGCGGCAGTTTCGCGACCACAGTGAGCGCGAGTCAAACCGTCGCGGGTGATGGCATCTACTTTTGGGGCTCGACGCCGCAAATGGTGGCAGATGTGCAATTCTGGTTAGCGAATCCGGCGAGCAATTTCGGCTGGTTGCTGCGCGGCAATGAAACGGCTTTCCCAACGGCAAAAAGATTCGCGGCGCGCGAAAATGTGACGACGGCCAATCGTCCGGTGTTGACGGTGTTTTACCGCCTGGGAACGCGAGTTGAGAGCAATGCCGGCGCCGTGCCGGCGGCATTTCACCTTGCGCAAAACTATCCGAATCCCTTTTCCGCGAACGGAACTTTTGGTCATCCGCACACCACCATTCTCTTTGCTCTCCCCGCTGCGGCCAATGTGACATTGCAAATTCTTGATCTCGCCGGGCGTGAGCTTGAAACCTTGGCCGCCGGCAATTTCAGCGCAGGAACGCATCGCGTGCAATGGAATGCAGAGAAGCATCCCGGCGGCGTTTATTTTTACCGTTTGCAAGCTGGAAATTTTTCGACAACCCGAAAACTCATTTTGGTGCGTTAAACTCTGTGCGCGTGTTATGCCCATCTTCAATTCGCTCGAATCAATGGGGCACGAACAAGTTGTCTTCAACTACGACACTGCCACCGGTTATCGCGGCATCATCGCCATTCACAGCACAAAATTGGGGCCGGCAGTTGGCGGCACGCGTTTGTGGCTGTACGCCGACGAAGAAGGCGCGTTGATCGACGCGTTGCGATTATCGCGTGGCATGACGTACAAATGCGCGGTGGCAGGCATGCCGTTTGGCGGCGGCAAAGCCGTAATTATCGGTGACGGCAAGACGCTAGCTCGCGAAAAAATCTTCCGCGCCCACGGCCGTTTTGTTGAGCAACTCGGCGGCAGATATATCACTGCCGAAGACGTCGGCACCAGCCCGGCCGATATGGATTACGTCCGTCTGGAAACAAAACATGTCGCCGGACTGCGAACGCGTTCCGGTGATCCCTCGCCGTGGACGGCACATGGCGTGTTTCGCGCGATGCAAGCGGCGGCAAAATTCCGTTGGCACACGGATGAGCTGGCCGGCAAAACAGTGGCATTGCAAGGTTGCGGCCACGTCGGTTATTTTCTCGCCCAGGAACTCAATGCCGCCGGCGCCAAATTGTTCGCCAGTGATGTTGACCCGGCGCGTGTGCAACGCATTGTTGCGGAATTCGGCGCCACGGCAGTGGAGCCGGAAGCGATTTATCGCACGCCGGCGCAAATCTTCGCGCCCTGCGCTCTCGGCGCCGTTATTAATGATCGGACCCTCCCACAGTTACAAGCTGAAATGATTGTGGGTGCGGCAAACAATCAATTGCACGAGCCGCGGCATGGTGAAGCCTTGGCGCAGCGCGATATTCTCTACGTCCCGGATTATGTGGCCAATGCCGGCGGCGTGATCAACGGCGGCATCGAAATGCTCGGTTGGACGCCTGAACAGGCCCAACAAAAAGTGCATGCCATTTACGATACAGTTCTCGAAATTTTAACCATCACGCAAACGTCCAACCTCCTTCCCCACCAAGCCGCCGATCAGATGGCGGAAAGACGTCTGGCCAATCAAACCAGGTAATCCCCGACGCAGTTATCCCCGTGGTGAGGCCGCTGATCCATCGCAGAAACTTTTTAACTTTTTTTACAGACATAGCAAATTTTTAATATGCGCCAGCGCAGAGTTGCACTTCTGTGCAAATTTTTAGAGGCGCCCTGCATTAAAATAAAAAAGCCGTCTAAAAAATCAGACGGCTTTTAAGTGCGTTCACAGCGTTAGGCTAAAATTTGTGTGTCATGGATAAATTGAAAATCCGGCCCAACTGGCTGAAATGAAAACCGTCATACGTCATGACGTCGTAACGGCCGTTAAACGTAATTAAGTTCCGCTGCACTTTGGTTTGCGCCGGATTGCTCAGAATCGCCGAGCCGGCGGCATTGAGCGCTTCGAAATTCCATTTCGGCAGAACATCGAAAAGGTTGTTGACGTTCGCGGCAATGCTGACGTTGTTGAAGAGATTAAACGTGACCGCCAAATCCGACACCACCTTCGCATCGAAAACGGTTTTTAGATTCGCGTCCAAACCGGCTTGCCGGAATTCGGTTTTGCCAAAATAAGTGTTGTTAAGCGACCAATTCATTCTTCGCATTTCATAATTGGCGCCCACCACGAATTTCTGCTTGGGGCGAGAGGTAAAGAACAGGGCTTCCTGAGTCTGATCGATCACGTTGGTTCCCCGCACTTGCCGGATGGCGCCGTCGCGTTCATTTTTAAGGTTGATGTTTCCCGCCACCGAGAATCCTAAGATGCCGGAGCCTATGTTGAGATTTTTGTAGTCGAGCACCATATCCAAGCCGGCGGTTTTGGTGTCAAGCGAATTCGTAAAGAATTCCACTTCCCCGGAGGAGGTTCTGACTCGATTGCTGATCACGATACGATCATCGATCGTAATATTGTAAAAATCAAACGTGAGATTGAGATCCGGCGTGATATTCGCGCCGAGGCCCAAAGTCAGGTTCTTGGATTTCTCCGACTCCAGCGGTCTGACGCCCAAAATTCTGGCTTGCGGCGACACATTGTTAACTAAACCAATCGATTGAATACCCTGGCCCGCGACAAAACTGTATTGCACTCTTTGGGTGTAAATCTGATGCAAAGTCGGCGCTTTAAAGCCGCTCGAAAAGGACCCTCGCAGCGTCACTTTGTCTTGCGGCGTCTTGAGACGCGAGCTGAATTTATACACGAAGGCATTGCCAAAATCGCTGTAATATTCATTGCGGATTGTGGCGGAAACAAGAAATTGCTTGGTGAAATCATACCCGGCATCTAAGTAGCCGCCAAAATTATAGCGATTAAAGGTGCCGGAGTTTTCCGGCCGATTCCCGGCAAACGAATCCGCGCCCACGCCGTCCCACGAAGCTTTATCGCCGGGGGTAATTTCAAACGTTTCACTTCTGAATTCCGAGCCAAAACCAACGCTCAGTTTATCGGTGACGGCTTTGGAAACGTCGATATTCCCAACCTGGTGTGAAAATTTTGTGCCGCCCGGTTTGAAATTGATCGGGCTGTTTTCCCGATAAACATTGGCGCCATTGGCGTCTTTAATGTCCGAACGGTTATGGGAGTTAAACACGGTATAATCCTGGCTGTTGAATCCCAGGGTATAGCTGACGTCATAATTCCAATCGTTTTTCTTGGAACGGAGTCCGAACGTCGCGTTGTAATCGATCAAGTCCCCATCAAAGGTTGGAACGTAGCCGACGTAACTACCCCCGGGGCCATTCGGGAAAAAGTCAGCTAAGTATGGAAAATCGGTCACCGGCCTCCAATACGGCGTTCGATAGTTGGCAAAGGAGTTCACTTTCTTGTAAAAGTACGCCGCATTTGAATAAAACTGCGTATTGTCAGAAAGGTTGATGCCGCTATTGAGCAGGAATTTGGCGGCTGAGGTGGCCGGCGAGGAATTGCGATTGCCGGCAAATTTATCATAGTTCAAAAAAGTTGTAACAGTGTTGATGTTCGCCCCGAAATCTCCGGCGTCGCCTGCTGCATCAACAACACCGGAGCGCCGTGCTTCATTGACTCTCGACAAATCGATAGTGTAATTCAAAAAGCCTTTATCGCTGAAAATGGAGGTGCCATTATTCAAGGAGACACCAATTCTCTCACCGTCGCCTTCACCTGTGATGCCGCTATTCACGGTGTAGTATCCGCCTTCGACGTCGTCTTTTAACACGATATTGATGACGCCGGCAATCGCGTCCGACCCGTATTGGGCCGAGGCGCCGTCGCGCAAGACTTCGACACGCTCAATGGCGTCGATGGGAATCGCGGAGATATCAACGGCGGATTCGCCGCGGCTGGGCGAAGTTTGGGTATAAACCAGGGCGCTGACGTTCTTGCGTTTGCCGTTAATGAGAATGAGCGTTCGGCCTACGCCCATATTCCGGATTTCCCAGGGATCCAGCAACGCCGTTGCATCATTGACCGGCGTTTGCACCGTGTTGAACGAGGGAACGCGGTATTGGAGAATTTTATCAAAAGAGTTCTGTCCGGTGCTGGTAATTTCTCTCGCCTGGAGAACATCGATCGGCAATGGCGAATCGGTAACGGTTCTGGTCGAGGATCTGGTCCCGACGACCACAACCGCTTCTTTTTCCAGCGCCTGCACCTGCAGATCAACACTGAGTTGCCGCTCTTCATTTGCTGCTAAGGTAACGGATTCCGTTTTGGTTGCATAACCCAACAGCGAGAAAGCAATTTGGTAGGTTCCTGCTGCATCCAACCTGAGCGTATACCTGCCGTTCGCATCCGTGACAGTTCCTCGCAAAGTTCCTTTTGCTACCACCGTTGCGCCGACCACTGGCGCCCCTTCGCTGCTCACGGTGCCAGTCAGGGTTTGCGCCATGATGCCCACTGGTACGATAAGCACGAATAGGATAAATAAGCTGATCGCACGTTGCTTAACCATAACTCCTCCGAATTGTTAGTGAACAACTAAGGGGTGATCCCAAATAACGGAATCACGATTGAAATATTAAAAAACATAATCCGGAAAACCATCATTGTCAAGCATTTTTTAATATTTTGTAACATTTTCTTAAATTTTTGGGCGCTGTTTATATGAAAACTGCTCGTTCGCTTATTTTAAACAACCAATTTTGAATTATCCACTCGCTTGT
>CAYUVM010000055.1:0-12983 GCA_964447935.1 uncultured Cytophagia bacterium
ATACTGATTTTTCTGAAACTTATAGCCCTGTGCATGTTCCAAAACATTGCAAATCAAGTCTTCGTGTTCGACCCGTCCAAATAGTAGAATCTCTTTCAATGGTGTACTCCTGCTCGCAGCTCACGGTGAAAGTCATTAGGAGTCCGGCTTTCATATTAATCCATTAAAGAGAGTCGGTTCTGTTTCAAAGAGCACTTACCTGTGCGTGAAAATCTATTGCGAATGACGTGCCACACCGGTTCAGAAAAATCAGTATTTTATAAATAGTTGTTTTTTAAATAAGCGCGCCTTTTTCAATGACTTGGCAAAGGAAGTCGAAAAAATGAACAAACTGTCTCATCTGTAGACAGTGTATTATGATAGAACGCCTATTCGTTTTATCGGATAAGTGCTTGAAAAATGCTGTGGGGTTCGCCACTGATTGGGAATTGACTATTTCAAAAAAATGCATTACTTTTCATCGAAACTTTTTGCTTTAGTTCTAACGAAATTAAAATTTAAAAGCCTCTAATTTGCAGCGGTTGTGGTAAAACAGGCGTACGCATTTTGGAATTAAGATGAAAGCCGCATAATGGAATTGCGACTCAAATACGGCGAAAAAATTCTGACAGCGGAATTGCCGGATTTTTTTGTCAAAAAAAATAATGGTAAAGCGGAGCGGCAGTTTTTTGAATTGCATGCCAAGCACATTGCAACCCTGCAGAAGCCAACGGCGATCATCAATCAAGCATTGAATCGCACGTTGGGCAGTTATCCGTTTGAGCGCATTTTTCGCGGGACGCGGAATATTTTAATAGTCACCCCGGATTTATCCGCCGCGACCGAGATGGAAACTTGCTTGACAGTGCTCAAAAAACGGTTCAATGATTTGCACGTGCCGGATGAAGAGATTCGCCTGCTTATAACAACCGATGCCGAGGCGTTGTCTCCAGCGCGTAAAAGTAATGGGAACCTATCTAAATTAGTTGGTGAAAAGATTCGCGTGTTTCGCCATAATCCGCAGGATCATAAAGCATTGGAGTATGTCGGCCAAACCCGCCGGGGCACACCGGTGTTTGTCAATCGTTTGTTGCTCGAGGCAGATTATGTTTTGCTTTGTGGCAGCGCAGCCGCACATCCTTTTGCGGGTTACAGCAATGGCCCACGCCTCATTCTACCGGGTTGTGCCGGTGCTGAAACTATTCGCCGCCATTTTCATCATGCCGTTGATTCGAAGACCCAAGAAATACATTCACGCTGTTACGATGGAATGATTGATTCTAATCCGCTTCAGGAAGATAGCCGGGAGGCATTTCGTTTTATTACCACCAATTTCTTGTTGCACACCATTTTAAACGACCAGCAGCAAATTATTGGCGCAGTCGCCGGCGAGCCGCTGCAAGCTTTTTCGGCAAGCTGCAAGGCTCTTGACAGCATGTGCCGGACGACACTGGCAACGGCAGCGCACCTTGTCATCGCCAGTTGCGGCGGTTATCCGAATGATAGTGATTTGAGCGCAGCATATGCCGCTTTGCAGCGCGCGACGCAGATCGCGCGCCCGGATGGCGTGGTTATTTTTATTGCGGAATGCCGCGACGGCATTGGTGAAGCGCTGAAGCCGCTTATTGATACTCCGCCAACCACATCAAACTTCATGACGGCCTTACTTGTTTCACGGCTGTTTCGCAAAAAAGACGAGCCGCGAGTTATCCTCGTGTCGGCCTTACCACCGCCTCTTGTAGAACAATTGGGTTTTATTCCTGCCTCTTCATTAAGCGCGGCGCTCACCCAGGCGGAAAAGTTTTTAACCCCAACAAAACCTCGCCTCACCGGAGAGATTTTTTCTGCAGTTTTAATCTCGAACGGTACTTTCTCAATACCGCATTTGATTTAAGCCAAGCGGCGGCGCGTCACCCTCGTCATTTCGCGCCTCAGTGAGTTGGAGGAGGAGGCAGTACAATCAGGATGAGATTAACTCCAACGCACTGAAAGGATTCAGTCATGCGCCGTATTTTGCTTGCGCCCCGCGCTATTTTATGCTTTAACCCGTGCCGGCACTTTGTTTTTCTTCTATTTATTGTTTTGCTGATTTCGGCTTGTAGTTTACCTCCCAAACCGCGTTTATTGACACAGCAAGTTCAGCCGCAGAGGCCGCAAAAAGTTAAACCGGTGACGCCACGAGAAACGCAACACGAATTCCTCAAGCCCGCGTCTTTTCACCCCCCAATTTCTCCCAATAAGAAAAAAATTACCACCTATCCAATGGCGAGCGATGTCGTCTCGAAATTGACGCCGGAAAAGAATAGTGATGAACGTTTACTGTCGGTGCTCAGCGTTTTTCTTAACGCGCGCTATGAACTTGGCGGCATGACGCCCGATGGTGTTGATTGCTCCGGGTTGGTTAAAGCCGTTTTTGCTGAAACTTATGGATTCAACTTGCCGCATAACGCCGCGGCTCAATTTCGTCTGGGCTCCAAAACGCTTACAGAGAACTTACGTCTAGGCGATCTCGTCTTTTTTGAAACCCGAACCCGACGAGGCCGATACATCAGCCATGTCGGGATTTATTTGTCCAATCGCCGGTTTGCTCATGCCAGCACGAAAGCCGGCGTTATTATTTCCGGCCTGGACGAAACCTATTGGCGCCGCCGCTATGCCGGCGCGCAGCGCCTAATTGACCAACCATAATTTTTTTGACAAACTTGCATTTGAATTTCTTTGGTTGTAAATTGTTTTTAATTGTTTGTGACTTTGCTTTTTTGGCTTTGCTTGGTAACTGTCAGAGGAGGAAGTTATGTCAAATTCGGCAAATCCAGCCGGTGGGCTTTTAATCAATTTAGCCGAAGTACAGAAAGCGCTGGTCGCAGAAAAAGTTGACGGCTGGCTGATTTATGATTTTCATCATATCAACGCTGTGGCGCGTGAATTGTTTGATTTCGGTGGCGGCCACATGGTAACGCGGCGCTGGTTTTATTTGATTCCAGCGCAAGGCGAGCCGTTTTTACTTGGCCATAAAATTGAACAAGCGAATTTTCCACCACTGCCCGGACGTGTCGTTTATTATGCCGGCTGGCAAGAATTGCATCACCATTTGCGCGAGTTATTAAGAAGCACCGGAAAAACAACTCCCCGCTTGGCCATGGAATATTCACCGCTTAACGATGTGCCGACGGTCGCTTATGTTGACGCCGGTATGATTGAGTTGCTGCGATCGTTTGGCGCCGAAATCGTTTCCTCCGCAAATCTTATCCAATTTTTTCAAGCTCCCTGGGATGCCGAACAACTGCAAAGCCATATTACCGCTGCCAAGATTTTGCATACCACACAGCAGCAAGCCTTTAAAAAAATCGAAACGGCCCTGCAGGCCAACCAAGCGATCACCGAATACGACATTCAACAGTTTATTAAAAACCAGATTCGCGCTGGCGGCGCGATGAGTGAAGATGATCCGATTGTCGCGGTTAATGCCAACGCAAGCAATCCCCATTACGCGCCGACGGCGACGCATAACAGCCCGATTCGTAAAGGCGACGTCATCCTGCTGGATCTGTGGTGTAAAATGCAAACGCCGCGTGCGGTTTATGCCGATATTACCTGGATGGGCTACGCTGGATCGAGCGTTCCCGCGGAAGTACAAACCGTTTTTCGTACATTGACCACCGCGCGCGATAAGGCTGTTGATTTTTTACGTCAACAATTTGCTGCCGGCCAAGCCGTGCCAGGATATCGCGTTGACGAAATTGTGCGCGAGCACATCACCAATGCCGGTTATGGCCAGTATTTCTTTCATCGCACCGGCCACAGTATCGGCACCAGCGTGCACGGCAATGGCGTGAACATGGATAGTTATGAAACGCGCGACTCCCGGCAAATCATTCCGAAAGTGGCGTTCTCGATCGAACCCGGAATTTACCAGCCGAAATTTGGCATGCGCACGGAAATTGACGTTTATTTTGGGACAAATGGTCCGGAAGTACATACTCCTGCGCAGACGGAAGTTGTGAAATTGGTTGTGTAGAGCAGAGAGATGATCATTGTTTTAGAAGCGGGATGTGCACCGAACGAATGGTATTGAACCGCTATCGCACGCCATGTTGAGAGTTGCAGGGATTACCACTTTCCGTTGCGAAGAGTGCGGCAAAAATTTTTGGCCAGAAAACGGCGGCCGTTGCGTCAAGTGCGGCCGCTTTCTCTGTTCACAGCATTTGTTTGGCTGGAAATTTTGGCGCGCCTCGACTGGACAACCTTCCACCTGTCAACGCTGCCAACAAGCGGACACCGCTGTTGAATCTTCACCCACCACCTCTCGCACATAAGATACTTCGCAATAAATATGACTGATTTGAAAAAAGGCGCCGAAATAGAATTACAAGTGGAATCTTTGGCGTTTGGCACCAAAGGCGTTTCCCGGGTAAACGGTTTTGTGGTTTTTGTTGAAGAAGCCTTGCCCGGCCAGCGGGTGCGCGCACAGATATTCAAAAAGAAAAGCGGCTACGCGGAAGCTCGCGCCATTGCTGTCATTGAGCAATCCCCCAATTTTGTCACTCCGCGTTGTCGACACTTTACCGATTGCGGCGGCTGTTTATTGCAAAATTTGGATTATGCCACCCAATTGCAATCGAAGCAGCAGCAGGTCAAGGAGTTGCTTGAGCATATCGGCGGCATCACCGATCCGCCGTTGGCGCCGGCGATTGGCTCACCGCAGATTTTTTTCTACCGCAACAAGATGGAATTTTCTTTCTCCCGCCAGCGCTGGCTTACTCGCGAGGAGGTCGCCAAGAATGAAATCACCATGGCCAAAAATTTTGCGCTCGGCCTGCATACGTGAAATCGTTGCGATAAAACGCTGGCGATTGAAGAATGTCATTTGCAGTCGCCGTTGAGTAATCAGATTCTTGCCGTCGTGCGGGCGTTTACCGAAAAACACGCGTTAGTGCCATACACCACGTTCGGCCACACGGGATTCTGGCGGTTTCTCGTCATTCGCGAGGGGAAACAGACTGGCGACGTGATGGTGAATATCGTTACCGCGGAGGCTCCCGAGGGCCGCACAGCCGTGCAACAACTTGCCGAAAAACTGCGCGCCGAAATTCCGCAGATTACCACGATTGTGCACAATATCAATCACTCCAAAGCGCAAATAGCCGTCGGCGATGAAGAAGTGGTTTTGCACGGCCCGGGATTTATTCGAGAACGGATTGGCGCGTTTCTTTTTCAAATTTCGGCGAATTCGTTTTTTCAAACGAATACCCTGGGCGCGGAAAAACTTTATGCGGTGGCACGCGAGTTCGCCGGTCTCACGGGCAAGGAAACGGTTTTTGATCTCTATTGTGGCGCCGGGACGATTGCGATTTTTATTTCACCGCAAGCCAAGCAAGTTGTCGGGTTTGAAATTGTGCCGCAGGCGATTCATGATGCGGGTGTGAATTGTCATCTAAACGAAGTCCGGAATTGCGCGTTTATTCTCGGCGATCTAAAAGATGAGTTGGCGCAAACGCCGCTGCTCGTCAATCGCTGGGGCCGGCCGGACGTTGTTATTGTTGATCCGCCCCGCGCGGGCATGCATCCTAAAGTCGTGCAAAAAATCATCGAACTTTCGCCGCCGCGCCTCGTTTATGTTTCTTGCAACCCAAGCACCTTGGCGCGAGATGTGAAAGAATTGGCGTTAACCGGGTATCAATTGAAAAAAGCACAACCGGTCGATATGTTTCCGCATACAAGCCACATTGAAGTGGTCGGAGTGTTGGAAAAATGAAATTCATAGCCTGTTGTCCAACGCATTGGAAGGTCGAGTTTAAGACCCCCGCAGTCTTTTGCTTGATTTCTCCGGGATATCGAAAGATTATTTTTACTTTTGCCCTGGCGGTTTTTCTCTGGGCCACCACAAATGGCTGCTCGTTGGCGAAAGACTCGACGGCGGTGCGAATGAAAATTCATTCGTTGCAGGCGCCGCCGGGCAGCGATGAGATTGCCGTTGTGCTCACAGATGAAACCAGTAAAAGGTTTCTGCCCATCGCGGTCGGTGGCGATCAAGCGCTGTCGATTCAGTTGGGGCGAGACGGCCGTTCAACGAAACGTCCGCTGACCCATGACTTAATTGCGAATATTTTAAAATCGCTGAATGTGGAAGTTGAGCGCATTGTCATTACGGATTTGCGGGAAGATGTTTATTATGCCGAGATTGCCCTGCGGCAAAACGGCCGTACTCACCGGTTGGATTCGCGGCCCAGCGATGCAATTGCATTGTCCTTGCGCGTAAATGCGCCGATTTTTGCAATGCCGCATTTGCTCAAACCGTCTCCGGATTGGCAGGAAAAAACCGAAAACGATTTGACCAACACCGAAGCAGAAGAATGGGGTATGAAAGTGCAGCCGTTAACCGCGGCGCTCGCCGATTTTTTTGGACGCCGGGAAGGCGTGTTGGTGGCGGATGTGGCGGAAAAAAGTCCGGCGGCACAGAGCGGCATTCAAGCGGGTGATATTATTTTGCGCGTCAATAAAGAAGATATCCCCAATCTGGAAGGGTTTTTAAAAGCAACGGTGCAAAAAGATAGTAGCTATGTGGAAATCGGTGTCTTGCGAGGTGATCAGAACTTGAAGGTTATTATCAACGGCAAGTAAACGGAATATAGGATTGTTTAAATAGAAAAGCGGCCGATAGATTTTTTATGATCTATCGGCCGCTTTTCTATTTACCATTTCCGCTTGTGTCATGTCGCTTCGGCGGTTTTATTCAAGCTCAATGCTTTCCAGTCGATAAATTTCCCATTTCGAACAAGAACTAAAAACAGCAGCGTCGCCAACCCCACGGGCAGGGTGAAAGTTAAAACCCGCCAGGCGCCGACGAGCAAACCCAATAAATTTTCCGGCAACATTGAACGGTAAAACAAGAGAAACGCCAATTCCGCGCCGCCGGCGCCGCCGGGAGAAGGAATAATTTTCATCAGCATGAATACCAGCCACTGTGAGGCAAAAAAATTAAAGGGATCAACGGCATGATGCAAACCGGCGAGCAGCACCGTTAACATGCTGAAGCGGCAGCCCCAGTGTAATCCGGAAAGCAGCACCGTTGCAATAAACCGCCAGCGCCCCTGAGCGAGCATTAAGCGGAAGGTTTGTTTGGCTAAGGTGGATTGCTGCCGGGCTTTTTCTTTCCAACCCAGCACCCGCGCCCGCCATGAAGACGGCAATAAACTCCAGGTGATTCGCGCGGCGAGATACAGCAGCATGATCCCGATTAAAATAAAACTGAGGTTGCGGCTGCCGGTTAAATTTTGCGCTCGCACCAAGTTCCCAATTTTTTCGAGTGACACCCCGGCCGCAGTGGGAGAAGACAACAACAGCGCCAGCGGCAGGGCGATAACGAAAAAAAGCGTATCTTCCAGCGCATTGAGCGCCATGATCGAGCTCGCCACGCCGGGCGCCAAACCGCGCGAAATCAACCAACCCAGTTTCGCGCCGCTGCCGCCAATCGCTGCCGGTGACATCGCCGAAGCCATCTCCGTGGCGAGAGTCATGCGAAACACATCCGTGAAGCGTTCACGTTTATGCAAGAACCGCAACCAAATTTGGACGCGCAAGGTATCGGCGAACCACGGCAAAGCCACCATTCCCGCCAGCGCCAAAATACAAAGCCATGGAAAATTGCTGAAGGCGCTGAGCGCCGAGCTGTCAACCGTAAAGGCGGAATAAGCCACGCTGATAAGTAAACCAAAGCTAAGCACGAAAATGACACGCATGAGTTTTTAATATAAAATTAAAAAGCGTATATGCAAACTTAAACGAGAATGCCAGCGCGGCAGAGACAAGAGGCTGAGTGTAATAATTTGTTATTGTACCTGAAAGCAATGTTCTTGCGTAATGATTTTTCTGCGATGGTTCAATTTTAGCCAAATTTGTCTCAGCAACGAACAGCACACCTGCACGCAATCTGGTGATTTTATATGTTGTACAATTCATGTGCCGTTACTTATAATTGGTAAAGCTGTGAACGTACGATCAGGGTTGTGCTGTAGCGACTATAAAAAAGACGGGTGAGCAGCGTATCGAAAATTTTAAAACGACATGAAGATTAAAGCGGCAAGCGAAGAGGCAGGCAAAATAAAAACCGGTCGCCGGATTTTATAAAGCCGGCAACCGGTAGGGATAACGCGTCTACATTAATTTGATCTTCTTAATTATTTTTTTCAAGCCCCGACCGAATTTTTTCGGGTGAATGCGAATGTGGCGCTCCGCGCCCTCGCCTTCGGAGAATGAATCAATGCTATCGATGGCTTTTAAGACGTTGTGCACAACAAAACGTTCATAACTGCTCATCGCGGGCAACGCAATCTCCGTGTCAGTTTCGACGGCGCGTTTCGCTTCGGCTTCCGCCCATTTGGTTAAATTGGCGATGGGAAATACCCACAACACTTGCTCCTCACCCTCCCCGCGGTACGTCTTGGTTTCAAATGCCGGTTTCTGCTGCTCAAAATAACGATGTACTTGTTTGCGCTCGACCGCATTTAAATTGGGCAACTGCGCGGGATGAATCGAATCGTTTAATTTCTGTTGTGTCTCATGAATTAATGCGGTAATCCGCGGATCGTCCTCGGTACGTTGATAGCCGCCGCCCCCGGAAGGACGATAACGGCCGGGCCGATGCTCCGAGCGTTCGCCGCGCCGATCACCGCCACGTCCACGGCTATCGCGGCGCGGGCCGCCGCGGTCAAAACGTTTACGTTCCGGCCGCTCCTCGCGCCGATACTCGGAGCGTTGCGGCTCATGAGGCGTCGAAGCGTCCGGCTCCGGTGAATGGAAATTTTGTTGCGGGGTTTCGCCTTGCTCTCTCTCGTCGATCATGGTCTTCCTCTTGGAATTATTTTCCTCACGAGGTTACGCCCGGGTGGCTAACTTTTTCGCAAACAACGCCGGCATTCCAGAGAAGTCGCCGTTGCTCATGAAAAGAATCACATCGCCTCGTGCTATATGTTGAAAAATGAAATTAGCCATTTCTTCACCGGCCGGCACAATGTCCGTCGGCTTGCCGTTGCTGCGAATGGCGGCAACGACATTTTCAAGCGATAACCGCTCGGCTTCCGGCACTTTGTCGGGACGATGCATCGGCGCGAAGACGACGCGATCAGCCGCGGCAAAAGCGCGAATGTAATCATCCTCAAAAACCTTGCGTTTGGTGCTCGCGGTGCGCGGCTCAAAAACGGCCCAGAGCCGGCGATCCGGATAACGCTGTTTCACTCCGCGCAAGGTCTCGCGCACTTCCGTCGGATGGTGTGCAAAATCATCCAACACCAGCAGGTCATTTTCGTCATAACGGATTTGTAAACGGCGGCGCACACCGCGAAAGGCACGAAAGGCCGCGGCGATTTTTTCCGGGGTGACGCCGAGTTGCGTTGCCGCCGCAAAAACGGCCGTGGCATTTTTCACATTATGCTCACCGGCTAATGGAATCAACAACGGGCCGTATTTTTCACTGCCGTGTTCGATAACAAACTCAGTGCCTTCAGGTTGCACGCGGGTGATAACGGGCCGCCACTCGGCGGCCGTATTTACCCCGAATGTCAGCACCTTGCTGAATGCGCGCGGCAACATTTCGCACACGGTGGGATCGTCGCTACACGCAATGAGATAGCCCTGGCGCGGAATAATGTTGATGAGCCGGCGAAACGCGATTTTAACTTCTTCAAAATTTTTAAAAATATCGGCGTGATCGTATTCAATATTATTGAGAATGACTAAGTTTGGCAGGTAATGAAAAAATTTCGAGCCTTTATCAAAAAACGCCGAGTCGTATTCATCGCCCTCCAGCACGAAGGGCCGCCCCTCGCCAAGTTTGAATCCCTGTGCAAAATTTTCCGGAATGCCGCCGATGAAAAAACTGGGATCAAGCCCGGCGCTGGCCAGTGTCCACGCGAGCAGGCTACTGGTGGTGGTTTTTCCGTGGGTGCCGGCGACAACACAAGAGTATTTACCACGAATGAAAAATTCTTTCAGCGCCTCCGGTAAAGAATAATAGCGCAGGCCGTTATCAAGGGTGTGTTCCACTTCGGGATTGCCGCGCGACATGGCATTGCCGACAATCACGACATCAGGAGACGGCTGTAAATGCGCCGCGTCAAAACCTTGATAGACGGGAATTTGTTGTTGCTCTAAAAAGGTGCTCATCGGCGGATAGACGTTGAGATCGGAGCCAGTAATCTTGTAGCCGCGCTGTTTGAGCATGCCCGCCAATGCGGCCATGCCGGTTCCACAAATGCCGATGAGATGGATATGTTGTGACACGAAAAACCTTTTCCGAGATATGGGTATCGATTAGTTCAAAATCATTTCATTGAAAAAACATAAATTTATTTTTGGACTCACTAGTTGATACAATGATCACTTCACTACCATTTGTATGGCACCCGGTCAACTTGAGTAACTTTAATAGCTGCCTTCGACATCAGCATAATGATTAATGGGTTTTGCGGTGTAACAGGAGGTGACTCAAAACTGACAAAGTACTGATTGTGATCACGACCACTTATTCCGGTTCTCGTCTTCGTATAGATACCTTGGCCGACAACATTGTACGTTCCCTCTTCTATCGGGCCATCACAAGTGATTCGTAGAGCCATTTGCTGAATCGATGAAGCCACTTGAACAGTAATCTCGGTCGCGTATGGCGCATCATTGCGGCGTGATGGCACACGTCTTTGCGAAATTCGAAGACCTTCGGTGACTGCCGGCTCTGTGACCGAGGCGAGTTGAGGCACCCTAACTTCGATGGGCCGCGCGTTTGCAGCGTCCCGTAGTTTGTCGCGAAAATCATCCAGCTTGGCTTCGGCTGTATCGAGCTTGGCCTGAACTTTAACCCGCTCCACATCGGTCTGTTCGAATTTTAGTTTCCATTCCTCAGCCGCAACGGTCGCCGTAGCAGCCTTATCCCGCTGCTCCTTCCAAACAGCAAAACAGCCATAGAGCAGGAGTACAAGCATAAGAACGCCGTATGTCTTGAAGGAAACATCGCGACTACGAAAACGCTCAATGATGCCAATAATAGTAATCAGAAAAGCGCCACCAAGCAGTTCCAACCAGTGTGAAGTTAATGCGACGAAGAATTGAAAAAAGTTTTCCATCATTAAAATAAATCTATCAAGAATTAGGCATACTCAAAATATGGTTAAAAAACCATTTAGAATAAAATGCCCAAAAAGCATTTGCTCAAATTCCACTTCTCGCGCCCAGCCCGCATTGTGTTTGAGCGCGTTTACCCAATCTTGTTCGAGATTGATTGCTGGGGCTTCAACAATGCGGCCGAGTTCGGCAGCCGTGTGTTCGCTCGCGATGTAGCCCGGTGCCGTAAAGTTGTGCTCGCCGCGCAGAAAAATAAGCGTGGGAACTTTTTCGATTTTGAAGGCTTCGGCCCAACCCGTCGAATCTTTCTTGGTCCGGTCCAGGCCAAAGAGGTGGGCGGAAATATTCTTGTTGTCGGCCAATTGCAGCGTCGTAAGAAAGTGTGGCACCTCGCGTTTGCTATCGCTGCACCAACTGCCGAAAAAAATTAACACCGTTACCGGTTCGTGATAACAGCGCAAAAGCTGTAAGGCGCTTTCCTGCGGTTGATAAGCGCCGGGCAGCGGCATAAATTCCGGCGCAACTTTGAATAATGAATCCGACGTCAGCCAATTGCGCTGATAAATTTCATCGGGCCGATTCTGCGCGAATACGATTGATGCAAAGAGAAAGAACAAAAAGCTGTATTGATAAAACCGTTGCATAAAACATCCTGTTTAATTAAAACCACGGGGCCGGCGAATGGATAATGTATCGAGAGGCAGTGCGCTCCGCGGCGGCGGCTGTTGCGGTGTAAAAGCGCGCTGCTCGGTCACACCAGCGCTCGTAATAGTAAGCACCACAACCTTGCCGGGCTGCCCAAACTGGCCCAGACTTTTTCCAGCCAGCATGAGTGTTACGTTCCCGCCGGTACTAATGCGGAGATTGAATCTTTCTTTCGCGGAATAAGTTTGGGTGGCGCCGGCCTTATAAATCGTTAAAGTGGTATCGCGGCCGTCCGTCACCACCCGTAAACGCGTTTGATTTTCAAATTGGGCTTGCAGGGTCAAGTTTTGGCTAGAGGGCGTGACGGGTTCCGGTTTGCTCGCGGTGATTTTTTGCGCTTGTTGCGAAACTTCGGTAAACGGATTTTCTGTCACTTGTTTCGGATCATCAATTTTTTCCGTCCGCATCTCTGGCTCGGCTGGTGTTGTGTTTACGGACTTCTCCTCCCCTGCACTGGACATAATAATGACTAACGTTGTAAGCACGGCGATGATGCCAAGTCCGAGAGCGATTTCCTTGAGATACGGAATTGCTAACGGCATCGAGGGGGCCGCGCTTGTGGCCGGAGCCGTAGCCAATGTTTTCGGGTTTAATTTGTTGACGACGCCCGTCAGTGGCCGGATATCATTTTCTGGCCGCCTGTTTTCCTGCGTTTGTTGTTGCAAACGCAAAGCTTCATCGGCGGCTTCTTTTTCGCGCCATTGCCGGATTAACGCCTCGCCGTCCAAACCCACATGCTGCGCAAAGGTTTTAATAAACGCCGTGACGTAGGGACGCGGGAGAAAATCAAACTGGCCATTTTCGATTTTTTGGAGGTGGGAAAGATGGATGTGGGTATGATGAACGATTTCCTCAATTTGAATGCCTCTGGCCAGGCGAGCCTGCTGAATTTTTGCGCCAATTTCTTTCATAGACCATTCTTTCCTGTTTTACGCCAACGCTGTTATGACAACCAGTCTTGCCAAACTTTCATTGCGGCGCATAAAAAGCGCGCAGCGCCAGATAAAAGCGCGTCAGGGGAAAACCGACGACATTATAAAAACAACCGTTGATGCGCTCGGCAAAGACGGCGCTGAGATCTTGGATGCCATACGCGCCGGCTTTGTCCATCGCCTCGCCGCATTGCACATAGGCTGTAATATCCGCTTCTTCCATCGCGCGAAAAGATACTTCCGTCAATTCCACGC
>CAYUVM010000056.1:0-12977 GCA_964447935.1 uncultured Cytophagia bacterium
CCGAGCGCCTGCTGCGCAGTTTTCCGCAAAATGATTTGACGCCGCAAGCTTATTTCATCCGTGCGCGTTTGCAAGAGCAGCTTGGGCAATTTCAACTTGCCGAAACGAGCTATCAAGAATTGGTTTCGCGTTTTGCGCCCGCCGAGGAGAGCAAAAAAGCAACCGGCGCCAGATCACGAGCTGCAGCACAACCGCAGCCTGTGCAAAATGAGATGCAAAAAGCGACATCTCAAGAGTGGACAAGCCAAGCCTGCGCACGTTTGGCCGAGTTAGCCCATTCACGCGGCGATTTTGCCGCTGCCAACAACTTTTTGGATAAAGCCGAAACCTTTGCCCCGAAGGCGCACGCGAAAAACGCCGTTGTTCTACGCCGCGCTGAACTGCTGGCGGAAACCAACGATTACAATCGTGCCCTCGAATCGTTGGCGAAATTTGATCGCGCCGATTCTGACTCCATTCACAAGTTGATTTACCTTTATAACGTCGGCCATTTGCAAGAAAATTTACGCAATGATGCGGCGGCTATCGAGGCGTATCGGCAAGTGACGCTATTGCCGCGTGAGGTGGAAGTTCGTAGCGATAGTTCAAATCCCCAGTATCGCCGGCAACGCAGTTTTTGGCGCAGCGCGGTGGTGCTGGCGCGTTTGCAGAAATATAATGAAGCGTTGTTGCTGTGCCGCGCCTATCGCAGCGAATATCCCAGCGGCGAGTTTCGCGATACGATCTTGCTACTCGAAGCCGGTATCCAGCGCGATGGCAGCAGCGATTATCCGGCGGCGCTGCGGCTCTATCAAGAATTGCTGCAAAATTTTTCCGAAAGCCCGCTAATCGACGATGCACAATGGGCGATTGCTGACGTTTATGAACGAATCGGGGAGAAGCGCTTGGCGAGTTTGGAATGGCAACGCTTGATGAAAATTTATTCTGCCAGCGAGCATTTTGCCAGCGCGCAAAATCGCCTCCGTCTGTTGGAAGAGTTTGAGCCGGGCAATTCGTCGGAAGGCATGTCGAAGCTAACCCAGTTGGTTTTGCTGCAAAGCCGCAATGGCGGCGGATTATCCTCGAATGAAATCGCGTTGCAATTGGCCAAATTGCATTTGGAGCGCCGCGAGTTTCAGCCGGCCATTAGTTATTGCAAGCAGACGTTGCAGCAACAGGACAACAGCCGCACGTGGCACGAAGCGTTGTTGCTATTGGGAACGTGCTATTTCAAACTTGGCGAACAAGAATATCTGCGCAATCACGTTACAGAAAACTCGGCACAGAATACTGAATACTGGAATTCCGTTTGGTTCGATAGCGCGAAAATCAGTTTGAAGTTTCTCGCGCCGAAACTTGATTCTACCGAGACGAAAGATCTCGCGCAGCGCGCCGGCGTGCTTTTAGCGCGAATAATTTTCCCGCCCGCCCCGGCGATTTTTGGCGCCACTCCAAGGGTCGCGCCCAATTCTGCAAATTTAGCGCGCGCGGATTCGATTCTCGCGAGGCATCGCGAAGAAGCAAGTCTCGATGATTTGCGCCTGTGGGCGGCGCAAACACGCAAACGGCTGCAAGCCGAAAATTTGGCCACCCCCTCGCCGGCACGCCAATTACTTTTAGCCGACGTTGACTCCTTGGAAAATTCGCGCATCGTTGAAACGCTGCAAAATATTGCTGCAAAAAATAATTCCACTCTGCGCAATTTGGCGCAATTGGAATTGGCTGATTGGCAATGGCAGCGCGGCGATTCGGCGAATGCGGTGCGAAATATCGCGCAATTGCAAAGCGCCCCGTTGAAAGATCCCAACCTTGCGCTTGGGCAATTGCGCCTGGCGAAATGGCTGATACAAAGGAAGAATTTCGATCTTGCACTCGATCAACTCACGACGATTCAGAAACGCTATTTTTATAGCGCGCTGGTCGATTCGGCAACGGCCCTGCGCGTGCGATTACTGATCGCGGCGAATCGTTACAACGAAGCGCTGCGAGAAATGCAGAAGCCAGAGGGAGCTTTGACGAATGGCAAAGCGAGCAACAATGGACTCGATCTCTCGCGCGCCCGCGCTGCCGAAGCGGTTGCTGAGTATCCGGTGGCGATTCGAGCCTATTTAAAGTTTCTCCAAAGCCATCCGCAAGCGCCGGAAGCCGCAACCGTGTTGCTCAATACCGCGCGTTTGACGAAGCAAGTCGGCGCAACGGAGCTGGCGGTGAATTATTTTACGGAATGTCTCCAGCGTTTTCCAGATGCGCCGGAAGCGCGCGAAGCAAAAATAAATCTTGCAGGGATGCGTTACGATGCCGCAGATTATGAAGGCGCGCGCGCGCTGTTTTTAGAGTTGGTGAAAGAGGCGCCGGCCGTAGAAAAAATGCCACCGACAAAATGGGAAAGCCACGCGCGAAAAGGCGCGATTCTCTGCCTTTATAAAACGAACAAAGCGGCGCTGGCGGAAGGCGAAATCAAAACGTTCAAGTTGCGTTTTCCCGATGACAAAGCGAGCATGGCGGAAATCCAATACGCCGCCGGTGAGCTGGCGGTCGAGCAGAAAAATTTTCCCGAAGCCGAAAAAATTTTTAAAAAGGTGAGCGGCGACTATCGCAACACGCCCTCGGCAATTTACGGCGATTATGGCCTCGGCAAGGCGCTGATCATTCAAAACAAATTCGAGGAAGCACTGGAAGTGTTGACTGAGATTCCGCGGCGCTATCCGAACAATGCATTTCTGCCGACATATTACATTGGCCTTGGCGATTTTTACCAAACCCAACAACAGTGGGATAATGCCATCACCGCGTTTACCAAAGTCACGCAGGACTCGGCGTTTGACAACAACTATCGTTTGGCCACGCGCTATTTGATCAACGTCTATGATCGCCTCGGTTTGTATGATCGCGCCATCGGGTTGTGCCGCCATTACGTGGCGCGTTTTCCGGATGATGACGTCGTCTTCACGCTGCGCATCAAAATTGGCACACTATTGATGAGCTTGATGCAGTTCGACGACGCGATCACGCATTTTCGCGCGCTCAAGCCGCTGGCCGACGCCGAGACTGAGCCGGAGATTCAATACTACATCGGCAAAAGTTATTTCAACGCCGGCCAATTCGAGCAGGCCATCGCTGAGCTGCTCCGCGTTAAATTTTTCTCGAAGCCGACGAAATTGCCGTGGGACATCACCGCGTTGTACGAGTCGGGTTTATGCTACATGCGCCTGAAAAATTACGACCGCGCCCGGCAACTCTTTCAACAAATCGTCAAAGAGCAAGGTTCGCAAAGTGACTTTGGCCGCTTCGCGCAAGCGAAGATTGAGGAATTGGATCAAATTCAGAAGTAAATCGCAACTGAATTGAAAAGTATTTAGGTGGTTTTTTGCACCGCAAAATTTACCCTGGGCAGACTTCATTGTGCGCGCATACTTTTTTGATGCTCGTTGCGATTGGTTTTTGGGGAGCCTGTAATCGCAAGGCGGATCAACCTGCGAGTCGCACTGCAACCTTAACCACATTCGTCGGCGAAAAAATTTGTGCCGAATGTCATGCAACCGAAGCTGAACGGTGGCGTGGCTCGCATCATGATCTGGCCATGCAAATCGCCGACAGCATGACGGTGCGCGGCAATTTCAACAATGCTACTTTCAAGAAAGATGGGGTGACGACGACATTCTTCAGAAAGCAGAATCAATATTTTGTGCAAACCGACGGGCCGGACGGCAAGCTGCACGAGTACAAAATCGCTTACACGTTTGGCGTTTATCCGCTGCAACAATATCTGGTCGAATTTGTGCGCGGGCGCTATCAGGCGTTGAGTATTTGCTGGGATGATCGTCCGGCAGCGGAGGGAGGGCAGCGCTGGTTTCATCTTTATCCCAACGAAAAAATCGATTACAAAGATATTCTGCACTGGACCGGCCCGTACCAAAATTGGAACTTCATGTGCGCCGAGTGCCATTCGACAAATTTGCAAAAAAATTATTCGCTGCCTGAAGATCGCTTTGCCACGAGTTGGTCGGAAATCAATGTTTCCTGTGAAGCCTGTCACGGGCCCGGCTCTCGACATGCTGATTGGGCGCGGCAACTGAAGCAGGGCCGGCGAATCGTTGATCCCACCAAAGGTTTGATGATCAATTTCGCGGACACCGCGGGCGGCATTTGGACTTTCCCGTCCGGACAAAATATTGCCACGCGCACGCGCGCTCTCGCATCCCGTGCAGAAGTTGAGACGTGTGCGCGTTGTCATTCGCGGCGCGCACAAATTTGGAAGGCGTATGAATATGGCAAACCGCTGGCGGAAACACATCGGGTCGCGCTGCTCGACGAGGGGATTTATCACGCCGACGGCCAAACAATGGAGGTTGAAGAAGTTTATGAATACGGTTCTTTTCTGCAAAGTAAAATGTATGCGGCCGGGGTGACGTGTTCGGATTGCCACGATTCGCACAGTCTCCGTCTGCGTTTTCCGGGAAATGCGATTTGTCTCCAATGCCATCTGCCGGCAAAATATGATACGCCGACACATCATTTTCATAAAATCGAGACGGCCGCCGCGCAATGCGTGTCGTGCCACATGGTCGAGCGCAAATACATGGTGATTGATGGCCGCCGTGATCACAGTTTCCGGGTGCCGCGTCCTGATCTCTCGATGAAACTAAATACGCCGAATGCGTGCAATGAGTGCCACAAAGATCGTTCAACAAAATGGGCGGCGGAAACGGTGACAAAATGGTACGGGCCAAATCACCAAACGGAATGGCATTTCGGCGAAGCGCTGTATGCGGGGCAAACGGGACAGCCCGATGCGGCGGAACTGTTGATACAAGCGGTGAACAGCACCCAATTGCCGGCGATAGCGCGCGCAACGGCGTTGAGTCTGTTGCCAAATTATCTTCGATCAGATGCGCGTGCGGCAGTTGAAAAAGCCATCAGCGCTCACGATCCACTCGTGCGCCGCGCGGCGGCAGCGGCGCTCGCGGTCTTCGATCCGCCCATGCGCTTGTTGCTGGGATCGCAATTATTGAATGATCCCATTCGCACGGTGCGTTTGGAAGTCGTGCCGGTTCTCGCCAGTGTTCCAGTCGCAAATTTTAATGCGCAACAACGCGCTGATTTTGATCGTGTGGTGGCGGAATATCGCGAAGCGCAACTGAGCAATGCTGATCGTGCGGAAACGCACGTTAATCTCGGCACGCTGGCCGCGCAGTTTGGGCAGTTTGACGAGGCTGAAGCTTCTTATCGCACGGCAATTGGCTTGCAATCGACTTTCGTTCCAGCGTATATCAATCTTGCCGATTTGTACCGCGAACAAAATCGCGAGCGCGAAACGGAGAAACTGTTGCGCGCCGCGCTGCAAATCGCTCCCAATCACGCCGACATACATCATGCGCTGGGATTATCACTGGTGCGCCAACAACGCGTGCCAGAAGGGGTCGCCGAATTGGCGTTAGCGGCGGAACGACGGAACGATTCGCCGCGCTATATTTATGTTTACGCGGTCGCCTTGCATGAAATGGGTGAGACGAAGCGCGCATTGCAAGTTTTGCAAACGGCAAATAAAAAATTTCCCAAAGATCGCGAGATTCTCGTCGCGCTCGTCCAATACAATCGCAGCGCCGGCGAAATGGCTGCGGCGCGTACTTGGGCACAAAAGCTCGTGACGCTTGCGCCGCAAGATGCCGGCGCGCGCCAATTGTTGGAAAGCTTGCGGGGAAAACGATGAGCGCATCCAAAGAACCGTCACTGCGAGCGTTTTGCAGCGAAGCAGTCCTTTAAAACTAGCAGATCGCTTCGTCGTCCCGCAAAACGGGACTTCTCGCGATGACAAACTGTCTATGGGCTGACAAATTTATCATCTGGAAAATTCACCTCTTGACCTTTTCCTGAATTTCGATTATACTACAAGCAATCCACCGTTTCAAATTTTTAACCATAACCTCTCCGGAGGGATTAATCATGGAAGACAAAAAATCGTACCTGCAAATGCTTGCCGATCAACTGCGGGAATGGGACACGGAAATTGATGAACTGAAAGTGAAAGCGCATTTGGCCAAAGCCGATGCGAAAGACGAATTGGCCAAACAGCTTGAGGAACTGCGCGTTAAAAGAGAAGCGGCGCAGGGCAAGCTGCAACAACTGCAAAATGCCGGCGATGAAGCGTGGGACGATATCAAAGTTGGTGTGGAAAAAAGTTGGACGGAAATGAAAGGCGCGTTTCGCAGTGCGTTCTCCAAATTTACCGACGCCAAAAAATAAAACGGAGCACGCGATGAAAATGAGAAAAGCTGCGGGCCTTGGCTTGTTGCTTCTGCTGTTTGCCTGCGCAGGCGGGTCGCGCGTTAAGATAGGGGAATTAGTTGCCAATCCGCAAAAGTATAATGAAAAATACGTGACCGTCAAAGGCAAAGTGGTGCAAACACTCTCGATTCCCATTTTGTCGATCGGCGTTTCTAAAATCGACGACGGTACCGGCGCGGTGTGGGTGAAACCAGCAGGGCGTACTTTTTTTGACGGGCAAACGGTCACGGTGAGCGGCACGCACAAAATCGGTTTTGCGCTCGGCAGCCAGTCGTTTGGGAATATTGTGGTTGAAGGCGTGAAAACTAAATGACTGAAATGGGGCGACGATTTTTGCCGCTGCCCTGCGTGGCCCTCATGCTGTGTGGGGCAGCCTGCAAAGTATTTCAAAGCCGTGAAGCAATGGTGAAAGTCATTTCTCACAAGAACGATGCACAGCTTGTTGTTCGCCGTGATGGCGACCTCGCAGTCATCGAAATTTTCAGCGAAAGCGGCATTGGCGAGGCCGCTTTCGAGGTTATTCCCGATTCGTTACCGCAAAAAATTCTGCTGCACTTTCATCTGCGCGGTTTGGAAGAACTGCGTTTTGGATATGGTGAAATTGTCATCACCGCTTCGATAGCGAGCACGGGTGAGCGCGGCATTCGCCAGAGCATGCAGCGAGCCGGGGAAGTGCCAGTGCATGCTCTCACTCCCAGCAGCCCGTTTTGGATGAAGATACGCGTGGCGTCGCGCAATCCCATTTCGTTAAATGAGCGTTTTATCACGGTCGAAGCGCCGGAAGATTTTCTCACCGGCGGTGCGCGCCACGTGACGATTCACTGGATCGATTTTTACAGGTAACATGAAAGCGCTGCTCATGACGGGCTACGGCCCGCTTACCGATAAACTGAAATTTGCTGAGATAACGGTTCCGCACGTTGGCCCCAATGATGTACTCATTGAGGTGCATGCTGCGAGCCTCAACCCAATCGACTACAAGATTGTGCAAGGAGGGTTGAAGCGAATTGAAAAACGCCGTTTTCCTTCTGCGCTGGGCTTTGATGTCAGTGGCGTGGTGCTGGCAGTCGGGAACAACGTGAGCAGGTTTAAAATCCGCGATGAGGTTTATGCCCGCGCACCGCGAGAGCGAATCGGTACTTTTGCGGAACAAACGGCGATTGACGAACGTTATGTTGCCATCAAGCCGCAAGGATTTTCACATCTCGAAGCCGCCTCAATTCCATTGGTTGGCTTGACGACGGTGCAAGCGTTGGTAGATCGTGCGCAGGCCAAACGCGGCCAGAGTGTACTCATTCATGCCGGCTCCGGTGGCGTCGGGACGTTTGCGATTCAGTACGCGAAAGTACTGGGTTTGCAGGTGACGACGACGGCCAGCAGTAAAAACATGGATTGGGTGCAAGCGCTCGGCGCCGAGGAAGTGATCTGCTATGATCGCGAAAATTATCTCGACCGTGGCGCGACCTACGATATTGTTTACGACACGTTAGGGCAAAATTATACGACCGACGCTTTTAAAGTGGTCAAACACGGTGGCGTGGTCGTCAGCATCGCGGGCGGGCCAGATAAACAATTGGCCGCCCAGGTGAATGCCGGGTGGTTTTTGCGGCTGGCTATGAATCTGATGAGCCGCCACGTTTACGAATTGGCGGAACGCGCCGGAGCGGCTTACCATCGTTTCCTTACAACTTCCAATGGCGCGCAATTGGCTGACCTGGCGGCGCTCATCGCAGCGGGAAAAATCAAAGCCGTAATTGATACCGTCTATCCCTTCACGCAAATCATCGACGCGATGACTTACGCTGCTGCTGGCCGCGTGAAGGGAAAAGTCGTCGTGCAAATGAAGTGAGGGGGCGGAATATTTTTTCTGCCCATTTGTAATACTAACGACGGGCCTACGCCCCGAGCAAGTACCTGATGCATTCACACCCTGACAACGGACGCGACATCGCGCCGGCGGAGATGACAACGACGCAAGCCGACGATCGTGCGTGGATTGAAGCGACGTTGCGCGGTGAAAAAGAAGCGTTTGCGCGGTTGATCATGAAACATCAGAAACCGTTGTATGTGGCTTTGCGGCGGCTTGCACGAAATCACGATGACACGAATGATTTGTTGCAGGAGGCGTTAGTGCGGGCGTATCAGCATTTAAAAGAGTTTGACCGCAGCCGGCCGTTTTATCCGTGGCTGCATCGCATTGCGGTGAATTTGGCGCTCACGTTCATTCAACGCCGCAGCCGCCAGACGAATTTTAGCGGCTTGAGCACCGAAGAAATTTTCCCGACGGCGCCGGAGACGGACAATCCGGATGAAAAAGCGGAACGCGGCGAAATGTTGGACGCGTTGGAAGGCGCGATTGAAAGGTTGCCGGCAGAACAGAAAGTGGTTTTGCTCCTGCGCACGCGCGAGGGCATGAGTTATCAGGAATTGAGCGAACATCTCGGCATCGAAATCGGCACGGTAATGTCACGGTTGGCGCGGGCGCGTGAGAAATTGCGAGCTTGGTTGCGGCCGCATTTAGATGAAAGAAATGTTGTGGCGAAATAAATATTGTCCAGTGGATAAAAATCTGAATAGCATTCCGTAGAAATCTTGTTGGTCATTCAGCACGCGCTTAGGTTTCAAAAAGATTCTTCCCGAATGATATGTCAAATTAAGTTTTGCATGTCCAAAGATAAGCCCCAAAACTTCGATTGCGTTGCCGCGACTGAGCATCTGCACGAATACCTTGATGGTGAACTAAAACCCGATTGGCACGCGGCGATGGCGCAGCATCTCGCAAATTGCGCGGATTGTTCGGCGACACTCGCGCAGTTGCGCCAGATCGAAACGGCACATCAGCAATTGGATGCACGGCTCGAATTGCCAGCCGAAGCATATTGGCAAGCGCTACCGCAGCGGGTGCTGGAGAAAGTAAAAGCTTCAGAGAAACGGCGCTTGCTGGCATTGCCGAAATTGCCGCGAATAAAATCGCCGATTAAACGCGCGGCGCCTGCATCCCAACCAGATCTCCTCTATTTAACGCCAGCGCTGCAAAAGTTTTTGCGCGGGCCGGTGAAATATATCTTGCCGCTGGCTGCCGTCGCCGCGTTTTGCTTTTTCATGATTGGCGAATTGCGCGAAAAACCGGCAGCATCGATCATGACGGCTTCTGCGCCGGAGTCGCCGAGTATCGAGGCACGATCTGCGCCTGAAGAAGGTGCGTTGGAAAAAGCGAACGTCCCAAAACCCGCGCCACTCGCAGAAGCGCCAATGCAAAAACCAGTGCTTGGTTCTCGAACGGCTACACAGCGTACCGACGAAAAAATTGTTTTGTCTCGGGATACTTTATTCGCAGGTGCCAATCAAGCCGCCGGAGCGGGCCAAGCTTTGAGCGTTGTGGCGCCGGTTGGTGATGAACGCAAAGCTGATGAGCCAAAGCCGATTGCGCTTTCGGAAGCACAGCCGCACGCCGCCGAGGCGGATATTGCCTCGCCGGAATTAAAACCAGCGCAATCCCTTGCCGCAACGACCTCAAAGGCGAAAGATCAACCGGCGGCGTCATTAGAGAAGGAAGTAAGTTATCGCGCTGAAACGCCGGTGACTTTGAAGACTGAAGCAGTAAAAATCGCTGACGATCAATTGGCGCAATCGACGGAGTCGCGTTCGAAGAAAACTTCAACGCCAAGCCGGATGGGCGTATCGTCGGCGGCCATGCGTGCGGCTAACAACCTTAATGATGATCTTTATAGCCAAACGCTACAACGTGCGCAGCAGGCTACGGATTTTAAAGCGCGTGAAAAAATTTGGCGTGATTTTCTGAAATCTAATCCTGATTCATCGTTATGGGCCTTGGGAACGGTCGCGCTGGCGCGAACACTGGCAGCCGCCAGCGATAGCACAACCAAAGCGGAACAATTGGAAAAAAATATTGCATTCTTTCGTGAACATGCGTCAACCCTGCGCGCCCAAATCGGACGGGAAGAGTATGATCGTGAACTCGCCCGTCTCCAGATATTGCTAAATTTTCGCAAATCGCGTTAAAAACTGTGGAACTCCATTGTCAAGTGACGCGTTCAAAAAACGGGTTTTAAGATGGAACCTATTATGAAATTCGATTTTCATTTTCGCCTATCCCTACAATAAGCCCCCTCTTTCCTCGCAAGCGGCGAAGTTGCTTCACCATTTTAATTCAAACACAATTTTGAGCAGGGGAGAAGTGGTAATTTTCCAAATTTGTCCAGAATAGTTTTTTACTTTGTGCGTTGTCACAAAATGCAGGCGTGGCGGAACTGGTAGACGACCCAGTCTTAGAAGCTGGTGACCTGAAATGGTCGTGGAGGTTCGACTCCTCTCGCCTGCACAAAAATTTTGCTGGAATGCTGATCGGATTAATCCGCTGACCATTCTTCCTGCACCTTTCCGCATTTATTTTATTCTCGCCACCAATACCATGCCATGCCTCGATATTAAAAAAGTTCTTGTGGGCAATTAGAAAATTATTATTTTATACGAGGCTGTAAAATTGGCGTCGCTTGATTAATTGTAACGTGAAAAGTTATGATTTACTTTTGCTGTAGCAAATGCCAGATTACGATAGGCAGCATTAACCTAACTCGGACAAGCCGGAACCCAAAAAGCAAAAGCGCACGCAAAGACGCAGAGTTACCGCAAAGGCTTTTTGCTTTTTTTGCACAGATTTCACTCTTTAGAGACTAATTTGGAGCGCGCGCACTATATGGCAGGAATGACCCTGACGGAGAAAATTCTATATCATCACGCTATTGATTGGCCGAAAGATCATGTCAAAGCCGGCGACATTCTAACGGTTCGCGTGGATTGGACGATTGCCAGCGAGTTGGCTTGGAATGGAATGAATCTTACCTACGAGGCGCTGGGGCGGCCGCCGCTTTATAACAAAGATCGTTTTTATCTCGCGCTGGATCACACCGTAGATCGCACGACACTCGCCAATGACAGCCGCACCCAAAAGCTCGTGCAGCTTTCCCGCACTTTTGCCAAAGAAGCCAAGATCAAATATTTTTTTGACGCCAACCAAACGATTATGCACACCGAATTTTTCCGGCAGCTTGTGCGGCCGGGTGAAATTGTGCTGGGCGCCGATTCACATACGAGTTCGCACGGCGGCATGGCGGCGATTGCGATCGGTCTCGGCGGCGCGGACATTGCAATTGCGATGATTCTCGGCCGCTCGTGGATTCAAGTGCCGGAAGCGATTCGCGTGCATTACGCCGGGCGCTTGCCGTTTGGCCTCACGGGGAAGGATGTGATTCTCCAAACCCTCGGCCAGCTTGGCCGCAACACGGTGGCGATGGAACGCACGGTCGAATTTACCGGTGATCATCTCGAAGATTTTTCCACGGATTTTCGTTTTACGATTGCGAACATGACGGCGGAGTTCGGCGGCTTAAATGGAATTTTTCCGGCGGATGGTCACGTGCAACGCACGATGCAGCAACGCCGCGCACCGGAATTTCGGCAGGGAGGATGGTGGTTTGCGGCGGATGAAGATGCAACGTATCTCGAAACTTTTCGAGTCGACCTTAACGGCCTGGCGCCGCAAGTGGCAAAACCATTTTCGCCGGATAATGTTTTTGCCGTGCAAGAAACTGTTGGGCAAAAATTAGATGGCTGTTTCATTGGCGCATGTACAACGACGGAAGAAGAGCTTATTCTCGGCGCGCTGGTTTTGGAAGCAGGATTTCGCGCCGGCTTAAAGGCGAGTGAAATTTCAAATGATCACCGCATTGTTGTACCGGGCAGTTTAGAGGTTGCCGAAAATTTGCGACAGGCTGGGTTGCTGGAAATTTATCAGCGCGCCGGTTATCGGATTAATGAGCCGGGTTGCAGCATGTGCCTCGGCATTGCGAGCGACCGCGCGCTGCCGGGTGAAATTTGGCTCTCGTCGCAGAATCGCAATTTTCATAATCGCATGGGCAAGGGCAGCATCGCGTGGCTGGCCTCGGCGGCAACCGTGGCAGCTTCTTCCTTTAATATGCAAATCACTGATCCGCGGCCGTTGCTGGCGCAAGTTGATCGCGAAAAATGGCAGCGACTTGTTGCGCCGAAATCCGGTTTGCCGGCGATTGTGATCTCGCAGCCACAGCCGGATCACACCACCCATGCGGCCCCTCGCGCTAGGGACAATGGTAAGGCCCAACACGTTTTGCTCAAAGGCAAAGCGCAAACTTTTGGCGATAACATTGACACCGACGCGATTATCGCGGGCGAGTTTTGCCATCTCTCCGATATGCAGGAAATCGGCGCGAAAGCGTTTTATCATTTCCGTCCGGATTTTGTGCAGCGCGTGCAAACGGGCGAGAATATCATCGTCGCCGGCGAAGGGTGGGGGTGCGGCAGTTCGCGCGAGCATGCCGCGTGGGCGCTGAAAGGCTGCGGTGTGCAGGCGATCATTGCGAAGAGTTTGGCTTACATTCACAAACGCAATCTGGTGAATGAAGCGATTCCGTTTCTCATTGTGCGCGATGAAAATTTTTATGCACTGGTGAAAGATGGTGAAGCACTCGAAGTCGATTTGGTCAACGGCACGGTGCAGTATCGCGGCAAACTTTATCATGGTGAACAGTTGCCTCCGATCATGACTGGCATTATGGGCAACGGCGGGCTGATTCCGCATGTGCGTCATGAGTTGGCCCACGCGGCATAAGAAAGGCGTAAGAGAAAAAATTTAAATGAAATAGCGCTTGAAATTG
>CAYUVM010000057.1:0-12879 GCA_964447935.1 uncultured Cytophagia bacterium
TTCCCGAGTTGCCGATGGCGCGGCGCAACCGTTTCATCGAGCAATATGGCCTGCCGAAATACGACGCCGAAGTGCTCACCGATGAAAAAGCGATTGCCGATTATTTCGACGCCACGGCGAAGCTGGTGAAAGATGCCAAGCTGGTGAGCAATTGGGTGATGGGCGAAGTGTTGCGCGTTTTGAAAGAGCAAAAAATCGATATCACACAGTTTGCGCTCAAACCGGCAGCAATTGCCGAATTGCTCAATTTGATCGGCGACAACACGATCAGCGGCAAAATCGCCAAAGAAGTTTTTGAAAACATGCTCGCGAGCGGCAAATCCGCCCAAGCAATTGTCGCCGAAAAGGGCTTGCTTCAAATTTTTGATACCAGTATATTGGAAATGGCTGCTGATCAAATTATTACTGCAAACCCTAAAGAAGTCGAGCGTTATCGAGGTGGCGATGAAAAAGTATTTGGTTTTTTGGTAGGGCAACTGATGAAAGCCACACAAGGTAAGGCTAATCCGAAAATCTCAAATGAGATTTTAAAGAAGAGGCTACGGAATGAGTAGAAAATATATAAATGAACCAATTATTGAGGCAGTTTGTGAATTCCGATTACCACCTGACTCTAATTGGGATCTCACAATTCCTGGTTTGATTTATGAAAAAATTAAGGATGACTTTCCGCATAAGGAACAAAGACTTTTTCAAGATGCGGAGACCATTAAGCAACCTCAAGGAATTCAACATAAATTAAGTACAAATGAACGGATATTGTTTTTCACAGACAATCGAAAAGTATTCATTCAAGTCGGACGCCACCTTTTGGCTATTAATTGTTTGAAACCATATCCTTCCTGGGGTCAGTTTAAGCCTAAGATTGAAAAGGCCTTTAAGGCCCTCATCGACACCATCGCAGTTAACGCGTTCCAACGAATTGGGTTGCGGTATATAAATTTGATTCAAATCCCTGGACAGACTATTGACTTAGATAAAAATTTTGAATTTCGTCCATTTTTAGGAGCCAATCTTCCACAAAATATGGCTAATTTCGTAATAGGTTGTGAGTTGCCATTTTTTGATGGACGAGATTCCTGCACAATACAGCTGACCAAAGCTGTACCAGAACAGCCTGAAAACAGCGCTTTTATATTAGATCTTGATTATTTTAATACACCACCACAGACTATCCCAGTCAATCAAGCATTAGATTGGGTAGAAAATGCGCATTTACAAATTGAAAAAAACTTCGAAGGGTGTATAACTGAGAATCTCAGAATGATTTTTCAGGAGGTTAAATAAAATGCTAGAATTAATTGCTTCCGCAGCTATAGGTAACGCAAATTATTCGGTTTCTTTGGCCAAACCATGGAAAAGTGTTGTCGACACTCAGGAAGCCCCATATTCCCATAGACAAAATTGGCAAGCATGGTTAGTGGGTAAAGAGCAATCTTCAAATGATTTCGATTTGGAGAAATTGGCTGCTTTCGGATACCTTTCTTATCAAAAAAGCTCTAATTTAACGTCTGAAATTGAAATTGCCTTAAATCAGCTTTTTGGGAAAAGAATTATAATATCCAAACCGGCTCAGATACGTGGCTATTTGTTGCGCTATCCTGATATGGTAGATTTGTTGGTCTTGGTTTGTGAAACTGCATTAGAAAAGTTTGGGATAAGCACTTACTACTCTTTGGAATTGTATCGCGATCCTGAAATTGATGATGAATATCTAACACTTTACGTTCGCCAAGAAAACTATTCTCCCAATATTCTAAATCGAATAGAAGCTATAATGGCAGAAGTCGCTAGCGAATTTGTAGGAAAATCGGGTTGGATACTTGTAACAACAGATTTTCAACCGGCGAGGTAGTGTAGTCATGGCTTTTGATTGGAGGGAATACTTCAATCTGGCGCAATTCCTTGCAAATAATGCCGGAAGCAGAATTAACAAGGAGGCGGCATATCGTTCCGCAATAAGCAGAGTCTACTATGCTGCCTATTGCCATGCACGCAACTATGCCCGTGATAAACAAGGGTTTTCTCCTTCAGGTTCCCCGCAAGATCATAGTCGTATTAGAAATCATTTTAAACAACGTGGTCGTATAGATATTGCCAGCTACCTTGATGACCTGCGTCAAAGGAGAAATTTTTGCGATTACGATGATATGGTTCCTACGATTACTAATTTGCTTGTGCCTTCCTTTGAGCAGGCTCAAAAAATTTTTGATGCCCTGAAATAGGGCCCTTTCTTCTGACGGTTTTCTTATCGGATTCACATCTGAGCATCCTCCATGCCCGAACCCAAACAATATCCCGAAGCTTTTGGCCCGAATGCGTGGCTGATTGAAGAAATGTATCGCCAGTTTCGCGAGCAGCCGCAAAGCCTCACGGAAAGCTGGCGCGATTTTTTTGAGGATTATCGACCACTTGGGGCGCTACCGGCGACACCAGTTGAAACTGCGCCGCCAGCGAAGACGGCGGCGCCTGCCGATAATGGACAGGCGACTATTCCACCCAACGCGACGGCATTGCGCGGCGGTTTTGCGCGCATCGTCGAAAATATGGAGCGGAGTCTTGCGATTCCGACGGCGACCTCGGTGCGCGCGATTCCGGTGAAGTTGCTCGAAGAGAATCGCCGCATTATCAATCAATATCTTGCGGACGCCACTGGCGCGAAGATGAGCTTCACGCACATTATTGCGTGGGCTGTGGTCAAAGCGCTCAAAAAAATGCCGGTGATGGCGACTTCATTTTTTGCGGCGAACGGCACCTCCTACAAAATTACGCCGGAGCGCGTCAACTTCGGCCTTGCCGTGGATGTTGCGAAAAAAGACGGCTCGCGCACGTTGTTCGTTCCCAACATCAAGGCCGCCGACACGATGGAATATAGTGTTTTCTTTGCAGCATACAACGAAATTCTTCGCAAAGTTTATGCGAATCAAATCACCCCCGAAGATTTTGCGAACACCACGGTGAGCCTCACCAATCCCGGCACGATTGGAACGATTCACTCGGTGCCGCGCCTCATGCCCGGACAGGGGTTAATCGTCGCCACCGGCGCCATTGATTATCCGCCGGAATATCAGGCCGCTGATCCGCGCACGATCGCGCGACTCGGCATCAGCAAAGTGATGACGGTCACCAGCACGTATGATCACCGCGTCATTCAAGGCGCGGAGAGCGGCATGTTTTTGCAGGCGCTGCACAAGCTGCTCCTCGGTGAAGAAGATTTTTATGACGAGTTGTTTGCGAGCATGAAAATTCCGTATCACCCGGCGCGCTTGAGGCGTGACATCAATCCCATGCTCGAAGGCGGTGAAGCGCTGATTGAAAAGCAGGCGCGCGTGCTGCAGCTTATCAACATTTATCGCGTGCGCGGCCATCTCATTGCGAATCTCAACCCGATGAGCCTCGAAGCGCCATCGCACAACGAGCTTGATCCCGAGCGCTACGATTTGACGTTGTGGGATTACGACCGCGAGTTTATTACCGGCGGGCTCGGCGGCAAACCCCGCGCAACGCTGCGCGAGATTCTCGATATTTTGCGCGAGGCGTACTGCCAGACCATCGGCGTTGAATACATGCACATTCAAGAGTTGGAGCAGAAGGAATGGATTCAAGCGCGTGTCGAGGGCATGCCGCGGGCGAAATGGCTGGATCGCGCCGCAAAGCGCCGCATTCTCGCCAAACTCAATGAGGGCGAGGCATTTGAAAGATTTTTGCACACCAAATACGTCGGCCACAAACGCTTCAGCCTCGAAGGCGCGGAGACGCTGATTCCGATGCTCGATGCGTTGATTCTCCAAGCGAGCCAGCACAACATTGGCGAAGTGGTGATGGGCATGGCGCATCGCGGCCGCATCAACGTGCTCGCCAACATTCTTGGCAAAAAGTACGGTGAGATTTTTCTGAAATTTGAAGACAATCCCGATCCGAACAGCCGCGAAGGCACGGGCGATGTAAAATATCATCTCGGCGCGCAGGGTATTTTTGAAAATGCGGAGGGCAAGCAAGTTAAAATTGGGCTCGCGCCAAATCCGAGCCACCTCGAAGCTGTTGATCCGGTGGTGGAAGGCATGGTGCGCGCGAAGCAGGATATTTTGGGCGACGCCGAACACAAACGTGTGCTCGCGGTGCTGGTGCATGGCGACGCCGCTTTCGCGGGGCAAGGCGTCGTCGCGGAAACGTTGAATCTCAGCGCGCTGCACGGTTATCGCACCGGTGGCACGGTTCACATTGTGGTCAACAACGGCATCGGTTTTACCACCTCGCCGGTGGATGCGCGCTCGAGTGTTTATGCCACGGATGTGGCGAAGATGGTGCAGGCGCCGATCTTTCATGTCAATGGCAACGATCCCGAAGCCTGCGTGCGCGTGGTTGAATTGGCGCTCGCATTTCGGCAGGCATTTCAAAAAGACGTCGTCATCGATATGATTTGCTTTCGTCGCCACGGCCACAACGAAGGCGACGAACCAAGCTACACGCAGCCGTTGATGTACGCGCGCATCAAAGACATGCGCTCCGTGCGCAAGCTGTACACGGAAATTCTCATCAAACGCGGCGAGTTGAGCCTCGCGGAAGCCGAACAAGTGTTGAATGATTTTCAAGCGCGCTTGGAAGAAGCGTTTAAAACCACACAGGAGAATCTGCCGCCGAAAGTTACCGCGCCGAATGAGCCGCCACTCGATAAAGTTTGGCCGCTCATCCCAACCGGTGTCGCACGTGAGACGTTGGATGAAATTGCTTTTGCACTCTCTAATTTCCCGAATGATTTTAACGTGCATCCGAAGCTCGCGAAGCAATTGACGGCGCGCGGCACGATGCTCGATGAAGATGCGGTCGATTGGGGTACGGCCGAGTCACTCGCGTTCGGCTCGTTGCTGCTCGAAGGCATTCCGATTCGCCTCTCCGGACAAGATTCGCAGCGCGCGACGTTCAGCCAGCGCCACGCGGTGTTGGTGGATTATCACAATGAAAGAGAATTCACGCCGCTCAATCACATTCGCGCCGAGCAGGCGAAGCTGATGGTTTACGACAGCCTGCTCAGTGAATACGCGGTGCTGGGATTTGATTACGGCTACTCCGTGGCGCGACCGGAAGCGTTGACGTTGTGGGAAGCGCAGTTCGGCGATTTTATGAACGGCGCGCAAATCATCATCGACCAATTTCTTTCTTCCGCTGAAGAAAAATGGAAGCAAAACAGCGGGCTGGTTTTGCTGTTGCCGCACGGTTTTGAAGGCCAAGGCCCGGAACATTCGAGCGCCCGCATTGAGCGCTTTCTCACGTTGTGCGCCGAAGAGAATATGCGCGTAACTATGCCGGCCACCGCGGCGCAATACTTTCATTTGCTGCGCAGCCAAATGCACGCGGGAATTCGCAAGCCGTTGATCGTGATGACGCCGAAAAGTTTGTTGCGTGCGACCTCGGCAAAAAGCTCGGCGGCCGATTTTACCGAAGGCGGTTTTCAAATTTTGTTGAACGATCCGAATCCGCCGGCAAATCCGAAACGCTTTCTGCTCTGCTCCGGAAAAGTGAGTTATGACTTGCTGGATTATCGCCAGCAAAATAAACTGGATGATACGCTGATCGTGCGGCTGGAGCAAATGTATCCGTTCCCATTCGAAGGCTTGCGCGAGCTGTTGCAGCGCTATCCAAACGCCACAGATTTTCGTTGGGTGCAAGAAGAGCCGCGCAATATGGGGGTCTGGAATTTTGTGCAAACGCGCCTGAAATATGTGCTGACGCCGAGTCATCGGCTCACCTACGTTGGTCGCGTCCCCAGCGCCAGTCCCGCGACTGGAAGTGCGCGCGTGCATCAGCTTGAGCAGGAGAGATTGGTGCGGCAGGCGTTTGAATTGTAATGGCAACAGTGAAGACTTATCTGCCAGCGCCGGTTACCCAAAATATATTGGTGGTATTTGACGGCACTACTCATGAGCAATCATTGAGTTATACTGCAAAGAAAATAATTTGCGATAACAATTTAAATCAATAAATTATTATGCTCGCCTTTGAACGCTTGGCTGAAGAAAAAATTCGCAACGCGATTGCTGCCGGAGAGTTTGATAATTTGCCGGGTCAAGGCAAGCCGTTGGATTTAGCTGAGCCGCCGGGCGTGCGTCCGGAAGACCGGCTCGGTTATCTCACTTTAAAGAATGGTGGCTTTTTGCCGGAGTATCTGCAATGGCGCAAAGAACTCGAAACCGCTTTGCAGGAATTGACACAATTTGAGCAACGTTGCCGCGAACGGCTGCGAAAGCATACCGGCGCTTGGCAACAATTAAATTTTTTACACAAACAAAGCCAAGTCATGTCGCCGCCCTCGGCGTTGCCGCCAAAGTTTTGGGCCCGGGGCAAGCGGGAACAAATCACGCATTTACAGCGTGGGAAAAGAGTGCCAGGCAGATTCATCACCCAGCGATTAAGCCGCCTCAACCAAACCTATCAGGTGGAGCGGCAATGGTTACGTGAACGTTTGAGCGAGTTGGCGATGCAAAGCGAAGATTTGGCGAAGCGTCTGCACGAGGCCATGGTAGAAAAAGAAATTCGGGAACGGCGGGAGTTTTTGCTTCTGCGTCAAAGCCCGTCTTGTTCACACGCGGAAATCTTGGCGCGGTTCGATCGTGAATTTCCCGCGATGCTGCGAGAAGTTGATGATCAGCTTTAGTTCTAAATTGCTTGCGCACCTCAAGCCGGACGCCAGAATTGCTGTGCTCACCGGCGCGGGGATTTCAGCGGAAAGCGGCTTGGCGACTTTTCGCGGGCCAGATGGTTTGTGGAAAAACCAGCGCCCGGAAGACTTGGCGACGCCCGCAGCGTTTCAGCGTGATCCGCACCTCGTGTGGGAGTGGTATAATTTTCGGCGTGACCAAGTGCGAAAACATGCGCCGAACCCCGGCCATCTCGCACTCGCGCAGATGGAAACACTGTTTGCAAATTTCACGCTTGTTACGCAAAACGTCGATGGCTATCATGTTCGCGCGGGCAGCCGCGCCGTTTATGAGTTGCATGGTAATATTATGAAGAGCCGCTGCAGCCAATGCGGTCACGAGTGTGGCGCCGGTGAAGAAATTTGGCGCGAGGCCTTGCCTTATTGCGCCTGCGGCGCTCTTTATCGTCCGGGCGTGGTGTGGTTTGGTGAAAGCCTGCCGCCGCAAACGCTGCAACGCGCTTTCAATGCTGCCGAAACGTGCCAGGTTTTCTTCACGATTGGAACTTCGGCGGTGGTTTATCCCGCGGCGGCGTTGCCGCAAATGGCCGCCGCGTATGGCGCTTATGTCGTCGAGATCAACCCGGAGAAAACGCCGCTGACCTCACGTGTTGATGAGTTTTTACCAGGCAAGTCCGGCGAAATACTGCCGGCTCTGATTAATCGTATTCAGCAAGGATTAGCATGAAGTTGTTCGCTCCGTGGGCATCAAAAAGAAGTGTGTCACTTGTCGCTGCCGCCGTTATTGCGCTGCTGCTGCAAAGTTGTGGCGGTTACTATAACACGTTTTACAATACCAAAAAAGTTTACAAAGAAGCACTGGAAGAGCAAAAACGCCGGCCGGTCAATGACAATCGGCCCGGTTCCGGCGAGATTCAAAAATACGATAAAGCCATCGAGAAAGCGTCGAAACTATTGCAGTTGTATCCCAATTCGCGTTATGTCGATGACGCATTGTTGTTGATCGGCGAGTGTTTTTTTTACAAACAGGAATATCTGAAAGCCCAGCGCAAATTTCAAGAACTGATCACGCTGTTCCCGAAAAGCGGCCTCGTGTCCTCCGCGCAATTGTGGCTGGCAAAAACCAGCATTGAGTTGAACGATTATGCGGGCGCCGAACAGGCCTTGCAAGAACTGGAAAACCGCGAGAAAAAAGGCGCGGCGGTGGATCAAGCCCACCATCTGCTTGGTGAAATCTATTTTCGCCAAAAACAATACGCGCGGGCGGCGCAGGAATATGAACTGGCGGCGAACAAGCTGGACGACGCTAAAATTCGCGGCGAGGCTTACATGCGGTTGGGTGAATGCCGCATGGAGTTGAAAGAATATAATCGTGCTGCCGAAGCGTTTCGGCGCGCGAGTGGATCGATTAAAAACAATATCAATTTGCAGTTTCAGGCCCGCCTGCAACAGGCGGTGGCCTTGAAGAAGGATCAAAAACTTAACGCCGCTTTGGAAGGGCTGAACGCGATGCAAAAGGAGTTTAGCCTGCATCGCGATCTGCCGCTGGTTAAAAATGAAATTGCCGAATGCACTGACGGGCAGGGTAAAACGGAAGCAGCCATCAAGCAGTATCTTGATATTTGCGAGACCCATCAACGCACGGAGGCTTCGGCGGCGGCATTTTTTGCGCTCGGCGCGATTTATGAGCGGCGCGGCGATTTTGGCAAAGCGAAAGAAAATTATGACAATGTGCGCCGTGAGAGCAGCCGCTCCGAAAAACTTTCCGAAGCTGAGCGGCGCAGTAAAGCGATCAGTGCGTTGACGAAATTAAAAGAAAACATTACCTCATTAGAGCGGCAACGCGCTATTTTAGCCGGAGAGCAAACGGCAACAACGTTGCTGGCGGCGAATAAGGATAAAGATAAAAAAGAGAGCGACGTGCGAAAACCGATCAGCCGTTTTCCCCGCCGCGCGCGCAATGTCGATCCGGCCACATTGTCTGGTAGTTTGACTTCGAAAGATCCGCAGAAAATTGCGGCGGAGCTGGCGAAAAGCAAAATACTGCTGGCCGAGCTTTTTTTGTTTAATTTCAATCGGCCGGATTCGGCGATGCGTGAATATTTGGATGTGTTTGAGTTTTTTCCGCAGACGGAATACGCGCCCCAAGCCATGTATTCACTGGCTTATATTCTCGGCGACGCGCCGGCGACGCTGGTCATGCGCGACAGTATTTTACAAGTGCTCGCGGGCCAATACGCCAACACGCTGCAAGGCCAGGGCGCCAAGCGCCGGCTTGGCCGCTCCGATACGCTGGCACTAACCACTGGAATGCCGGAATTGATACGCCAGGCCGAAGCGCATTTGGTGAAAGAAAAAGATGCCAAGCGTGCCGTGCAGTTGTACGAAGAATTTTTGCAACGCGAGCCTAAGTCAAAATATGCAGCGCAATCGTTGTACGCGGTGGGCTGGATTTACGAACATGAATTGGCGAATAACAAACAAGCCCTGGCGGCGTATAAAAAACTACTGGAAGCCTATCCGGAATCTCCTATGGCGCGGCGTATTCGCCCCAAAGTGCTGGCGGTAGAGCAGCCGGCGAAGCCGAAACCAGCGCCCACGATGGCCCCGCCGATTGCAGTCGCTGCTGATACGATTGCCGCCGCCACAGATTCCGCGGCCGTGGTGGATGACGAATTGCCGTTGCGATTAAGACAGAATAAGCTAAAAGCGGAGCAACAGCGGCCACCGAAAGATGATGAAGAAATCCAACCGCCAGAAGCACGAAAAGATGATGAAGCTGAAGAGAAAAAAGATAAAGAAAAACCGCCCGAACCGCCGCGGTTTTGAGCAAATCGTTAGTATGAGTAGGGTAAAACACTCAAATCCTTTGCATTTGCATGTTAGCAACCGTCGATTCGAGAAAAAAGGGAATTTTCTCCTGCCCTGTGCTCACCAATGATGAGGTGGCACGGGGCATTTTTTTGATGCGCCTGCACGCACCGGAAATTGCTGCACGCGTCTTACCGGGGCAATTTGTAAATGTTAAAACAGTGGCAGAAAAATTAGCTGCCTGTTCGCCTTTTCTGCGGCGCCCCTTCAGTGTGTGTGAAGTGGATCGCCGTGCCGGAACAATTTCAATACTCTGGAAGATCGTCGGCCCGGGAACGAGCATGTTGGCACAACATCGCCCCGGCATGTTGTTGAGTCTGGTTGGGCCGCTTGGACACGGATACGATCTATCCAACATAACCGGTTTGGTGGCGTTGGTCGCCGGCGGCGTTGGGGTTGCGCCACTTCCTATTCTTGCCATGGAACTGGCGGCGCGGCGTTTACCGTTCACGGTGTTGCTGGGCGCGCGGAATGTCGATGAATTATGGGGCGAGCGGGAATTGTCACAACTCGGTGGGCGCGTGCAAATTGCCACGGATGACGGCAGTTATGGGCAGAAAGGCCTGGTGACGAATTTACTTGCGGCTTGGTTGCACGAAAACAAGAACTCTACGGCGCAGGTTTTGGCTTGTGGGCCGATGCCGATGTTAAACGCCGTGGCGAAGCTCTGTCTGGAGGCGCGTGTTGAGGCACAGGTTGCGATTGAGACCATGATGGGTTGCGGCTTCGGCATTTGTATGGGCTGCCCTGTCGTTCCTGCTGCCGGCGCAGAAAAAAACGGACGTTATTACCTGGCGTGTCTGGATGGACCGGTGTTTCCGGCGCAGGCGATGCAGTTTTGAACAGAATGCAGCCGGCAGCGATTTAGAAAATTTGCAAAGTAAGAGAAAAGTTCTCTGCCCAAGTTCGCTTTAGAAATAACGTATGCATTCCTGAAACCGTTAATAAGCGCGAATCGGCGCTAATTTTTTATTCGCGGTTATTCGCGGTTCGGAATATGGGTACGTTGTTAAATGATATTGCTTAATAATTTTTATGGCGGAATTAAAAATAAAAATTCGCGATGTCGAATTTCCAACTCCGGTTTTTGTGGCGTCGGGAACTTTTGGCTACGGGCAGGAGGCGGCTGATCTGGTCGATCTCAAAGGCCTCGGCGCCATCATTACGAAATCCATTGGGCCACAGCCGCGCCTCGGTAATCCCGCGCCGCGACTCTTTGAAACCACGGCGGGATTGCTTAATTCCATCGGTTTACAAAATGTCGGCGTGCAAAATTTTATCGCCGAGAAACTGCCGTTTCTGCGTGCACTGGGCATCCCCATTCTCGTCAACATCGCCGGGCGCAGCCTGGATGAATATGTCGAGGTGGCGCGTGTTCTTGAAGCACACGAAGGCATCGTCGGCTACGAGCTGAATTTTTCCTGCCCGAATGTGAAAGAAGGCGGTCTCGAATTTAGCCAAAAAGCCGAAATTACGGAACGCGCCACCCGTGCGATTCGCGATATCACCCGCCGGCTCGTCATCCCCAAATTGACGCCGAATGTGACGCGTGTAAGCGAGATTGCGCAAGCCGCCGAGGCCGGCGGCGCCGATGCAGTTTCGCTCATCAACACGCTTACGGGCATGGCGGTTGATATTGAAACGTGGCGGCCGCGGCTCAATACGGTGGTCGGCGGTTATTCCGGGCCGGCGATTAAACCGGTGGCGCTTGCCAAAGTTTATGAAACCACGCGCGCGGTGAAAATTCCCGTGATCGGCATCGGCGGCATTACGAGTTGGCAGGATGCCGTGGAATTTTTTCTCGTTGGCGCCACTGCGGTGCAAATCGGCTCGGCAAATTTCGTCGAGCCCCGCACCGGCGTTTTTGTGGCGGAAGGCTTAAAAAATTATCTTGCCGCGCGGAAATTGGAACATATTGTTCAATTGCTCGGACAAATCAAAGTGAATTGACGGAACGGGTATCCTTCCTTGACACGCATTGCAATTATTGTTACATTGAGAATCAAAAATGAATTGAACTTCTCTCTGGCAATAATACATGCCTAAAACCATCATCCAAAACTGCAGCTTCTGCAAAATCATCCGCGGTGAATTGCTCAGCCATATCGTTTTCGAGAGCGACGGCGCACTCGCATTTTTAGATCATCGCCCGCTTTTTCCGGGGCATTGTTTGCTGGTGCCCAAAACGCATCATGAGACGCTGGCAGATTTGCCGGCAGATCTGCTCGCCCCGCTTTTTGCCAACGCCCAGTTGTTGGCGCGCGCGGTTGAGCAAGGCTTGCAGGCCGAAGGCACGTTTGTGGCCATGAATAATCGTGTCAGCCAAAGCGTGCCCCATTTGCATATCCACATCGTTCCCCGCCGCAAGAAAGACGGCCTCAAAGGATTTTTCTGGCCGCGCCAGCCGTATAAGAATGAAGCTGAAATAATAGAGACAAAGAAGATACTGAAAGAAACGATAGCACGATTGCAGAAAGGATGAATGATGGCATGATTTTTTGTTCTTGGCGCAAGAGCAAAACTTAGGCGAATAGGAGAAAGAGAAAAAGTAAGTGTACGAGAAATAACGTGAGGAGAGGAAAATGGATTGGAAAAATTTAGGCAAACGCGCCGGTGTGGCCGTGGTGGCGGCGCCGTTAATTCTCTGGGCGGCGTGGAAAGGCGGGATTGCGTTTTTTTTGTTTATCGAAATGATCATCGTGTTGGGGCTGCTGGAGTTTTATAAATTTGCGCAAGCCAAAGGCATGCAGCCCAACCAAGCGCTGGGTGTCATCGCCGGCCTGGCATTGGGCGCGCAAATTTATTTTCGCGGCAACAGCGAAATTTGGCTGACGGAAATGTTTTTGGTGGTGCTGCTCGTGCTGGCCGAACTGTTCCGCAATAAAGGCAGCGCGCTGCACAACACGGGCGCGACGTTGCTCGGCTTCGCTTATGTCGCGGGCTTGTGGAGTTTTATGTTACTCCTGCGTGAGTTACCACGTACGATCAATTTCGATTATGCCAGTGCCGGCACCTGGATCGTCATGCTGCTCGTCACGATTTGGGTGTGCGACACGGCAGCTTATTTTTGCGGCCTCGCGTTCGGGCGGCATAAACTTTTTGAACGCGTTAGCCCGAAGAAAACCTGGGAAGGCGCGATGGGCGGATTGATTTTTGCAATTCTGATGGCAGTGGCGGCGCATTATTGGTTTGTCCGCGATCTGCGGTTACAGGACGCCATCGTGATCGGTTTTATCGTTGGGACGATTGGCCAGATGAGTGATTTGGCGGAGTCGCTGTTCAAGCGCGACGCCGGCGTGAAAGATTCCTCCAGCCTCATTCCCGGCCATGGCGGTGTGCTGGATCGGTTCGAC
>CAYUVM010000058.1:0-12808 GCA_964447935.1 uncultured Cytophagia bacterium
GCATCAAAGTGGTGGCGCAACCAATGACCTACAATGGCGAGGTCGTGAAGATCGACGAACTCCAGGCTTCGTTGGCCCCGCAATCCAAGGCCGTCAACGTGTGGTTCTGGAAAGACGCGCTAAAACGCGACGAGTTGGTGTATTCGGTTTATGTCAAATTCGATCCGTGCAAAGTCGTCTTGAAAGCAGAAAACGTTTATAAGCTGATCCTGCGTTGGGAATTTGTCGACACCGGCATCACCCCGAACGAACGCCTGCCAATCTCTGGTTTTGATGAGACGGTGGCGTTTGAAGTGATCAAACAAACCGTTGAGCTTTAAGCGGGCGGGCCGGCGCTGAGTTATTCACCTTGACTCAGTCCGGTGGGAACAAGATTATCCGCCAGGCTAACGTCACAGTGGGCTTGGCGGATATCACAACGTTTTCGGTTCGGTGGCAACGGTTGTCAGGCCGTTTTTATCTTCATCGGATTGTCGAAGCCAGGTTGGAAATATGTCGAAATCAAAAAACCACATCAAAGCGGGGGCAAAAGAAAAAATGCAATCACCGCCAGAAAATGAGTCCGCGGAATTACGCCAGCAGATCGCAACGTTGATGCAGCGTAATCAAGTGCTGGAAACACAGAATGCACAGTTGCAACAAAAATTGCAAGAGGCCGAAGCCTCAAGCCGCCGCACGGGTATAAGCGAAAAAAACGAGCAACCTGAAATCCAGCAGTGGCTTCAAGAGCATGAACGCCGGATTGCCGAACTCGAAAGCAAGATCAGCCGGAGCAATGTGGTTGCTCGATCTGAGCTCATCACCAATCATGCCGTTCGTCGCGAGGCCATATTGGAAGGTGCAATCCCAGCGCAGGCGCAACCTGTCCGGTTGCCGGCGTTTAAACCTCCTGCGGCATCACAGACTCAAGCAGCGTCTGGCGCTGAACCCGTGCCGCGAGCGCAATCCGCCGCACAAGGCCCGCGAAATGATGCAATCAATTCACGCATGCGAGAATTTTCCAAAGGGACCTCCGCTCTTGAAGAGGTGCATTTTGAGCAAGCTCGCCGCATCATGCCAACGGGCGCACCGCTGACAGCCCATCTACCCTTTGTCGTTCACGCACATTTGCAACTGCCGACAGCGCCTTCAGCAGAGGGGCTATCCACCGATACGGATTTTTATTCAATTCATGTGGTGGCGCTGGATCCGCGCGTGATGACGATTAAAGCAGAGAACAGTCTGGTCGGCAAGTTGACGGCCGGCGTCAGAAATTACGATAACGATGTGCCGTTGCCGGAATTAGCGCCGGGGAAATATACGTTCAACGTGCACACCGTAATTCCGGCGGCGCGGGTCGGAGAAACAAAAAAATTTGAAGTGGTGGTGCAATAAAGGCTTGCAAGGCTGGTAGCTTAGTTCAAATTTTCATAAATGGTTTTATACTCATTGGGAAAGTAGTTGCCGGAATGCCGTATGTCGTGCTTGGGATTGTTAACTTTTAACTCGCCGGTACGCCAGTTATCTCGCATTTCATAATTGCACTGAGGGCAGCGATAAATAATCCACTCCCCTTGCCGAAAACCTTGACACTCGTGATGTTGCGAATTTGACCAAACGGTACTTGACATGGTGATTCTCCTTTGGTTTGGGTTCAAATGGTTGGGTTGACTTGGAGAATAAACAACACCGCAGCGTAAATCTGAATGGCGCTGTAAAATACACAAGTTCATGATCAAAGTCAAGTGTTTCGTAAAAACAAGCCGCTTCATTACAGACATTTAACAGTTGCTACCCGTTGCCGCAGCGTTTTAGCTTTATAATTTTAGGAACGCCACAACCGTAAATTAAGTTTGGAAATTCTTTTCCAAGCCGTCAAGTGGCTTGGAAAATGGTTTCATAAATCATCATTCACCCAATTATTTATTAAGTACCAAGGAGGTATTTATGCCGTTAGGAATGTTTGTTAACCCGCTGCCCAAATTAACTGCCGATCACTTGCTGCAGTTCGATTTTCCGTGTGATGCGAAAGATCTATATTGCGCTCCGACCGCCTATCCGAACATCGATCTGTCGGCACCCGGAATCGAGCAGTTGTACGGGATGTTGGGCACGCCGAAAAAAGAACAGGGACATCCTTTCATTTGTGAGCAAACCCCTGTCGAACAGGAAGACCCGACATCGCAAGATCAAGTGATCGACATTGATCGCAAAGCGATTATTTGCCACACCGGCCGTTTGAGCGGTTCGCTGGTGCGTTTCCTCGCTTGCGACCACATTCAGTCGATCGTGAAAGTCGTGGCGCAACCCTTGACCTCTAATGGTCCGGTGGTTGAAATCCAGAGACTCACCAGTGCGCTGGCGCCGCAAGCACCCGCCAACAATGTGTGGTTCTGGAAAAATCCTAAAACACGTGATGAGTTGCTGTACACGGTGTACGTCAATTTCGATCCTTGCAAAGTCGGTTTGGAAGCCGAAAATGTTTACAAACTGATCTTGCGTTGGGAGTTTTATGATTTGGGCGGCAACTGCAAAGAACGCCTGCCGATCTCCGGCTTTGATGAAACCGTATCATTTGAAGTGATCAGCCAAACCGTCACCGTTTGATGGAGCCGGTGCACTGAATCCGAACGTGGGGAATAGTCTCGCTTTCGCAACAATGGAAGCGAGACTAAGCGGGGCCAGGAAAATACATTTCGGAAAGGATTTCTAAAATCAAGCCAACGGCAACCTCCCCGGCTTCGGCGCCATGACTTCTCTGAGGACATGGCTGCATGGAGCCGGAGGGTGCCGTTGTTTTTTTGTGGGGGGTATTTCTGCTGCCGGTTTACAGCCGAAACGATAAGCTCTCTTGTATTTGTCGGAATTTTATCCTGCGTTTATTGCAGGAACGGGCATGACATTACTTCATAAGCCACAACAATTATAAAGAATCGTAAATGCTCAACCCAAAATTTTGAATTCAACGCCAATCATGGAAATCGAAGCCCCAAACTGGGAGCGGGCACAACAGGCACTCGAACGGGCCGTCGCATTATATCTCGACGACCCGAACGTAACGTTGATCGATCTCGGCTACTGCCGCCACACTGCGCAGGACAATTACGCGGAGCCGAATTTAACGGTGCGCGTTCATGTGCGCCAGAAATTAACCGGTGCGGCTTTTACCGCTTTCGCAACCGAAGAACCGGGCCGCGTCATCAGCGCTGAACGTCTGGGATTTCCGGTTGAAGTTTTGCCGGCGATTTATCGTCTGCAGCTCTCGTCGAGAAACGCCGCCGCGCAACCGGAATATGCCAAGGCCTACGATCAGCTTTGTGGCGGCCTCAGTATCTCCGGCGAATGGCGGCAGAGTTTCGGCACGCTCGGCGGCAAAGTCTGTGACCGCCAGACCGGCGAAGAATTATTGTTGAGCGCCTGGCATGTATTAAGCGGCACGAAAAAAAATATTTCTCCAGGCGCGATTTATCAACCGGCACGCGAACACGATAATATGCCGCGGGCCAGTATTGCCGAATATCGGCGCGGCGCCATGGCCAATCATCTGGATGCGGCGGTGGCGCAATTGACTTCTCAGCGCCAGTTGCTATGCACGCAGTTCGGCTTAGGCAACGTAACCGGCGTGACTTCGCCGCAACTTGGAATGCAGGTGGTCAAATCCGGATGCGGAACCGGCGTGACCAAAGGCTTCATCACCGGCATTAACGGCCACTCGCTACAACGTTATGCCGGTATTAGCCACCTCATTCGTCACATCGTTCAAATTACGCCAGAATCGGCGGACAGAATAATTTGTGCCTATGGCGATTCCGGCGCGTGGTGGTTGGAGTGCGCAACGCGGCGAGTCGTTGCCATGCATTTCGCCGGCAGCCAGCAACCCAATTGGGCCATTGCGCTGGCCATGCCGGAAGTGTTGGCAGCTTTGGATGTGGATATTGTGACTGCGCCGGAAACCACACCGCCAATCGTTGCAATGCCAATCGAGCAGGCGCCGCTGCTTAATGCCGAGTTAGAAATTTCATCCGAATCTTTACCATCGGTAGAATCAAATGTTACAGTGGTTGACGAAAGTCATCTTGAATCGCAAAAACATTTATCTCTACCACTGTCGCCGCTTGTCCCGTCTGGCGAAATAGCGGTACAGCCGTTGGAAAATTTGCAGCCACTACAGACCGTGATTGCAGGCGCCATAGATGAATCGCTAAAAGATATTCCCCAGCCGCCGTTCATGCCGGCTCGTACTGCGCCACCCTCACCTCTGCTGCCGGTGTCGATCTCGCCATGGCCTGCCAAGCCGCGTGAGGCAGCAAACTGGCGTTTAGGGTTTGCTGTTTTTCGAACGAAAGCGATTATGCTATCACAGCGCCTAAAACCTGCTGCAATTTCTTTATCGAAAAAATTGGCGGCGCTGATTTCACCATCGCATCGACCTGCAGTCATAGAAGAAGTCGAAATAGAAATTCTCGACGACGACGTTATGCCACCAGTGCCGTTCAATAAAATAACGCGGCGTCAACACAAATCCATCGCTTTATGGCGCGAATTACAAGCGGCGATTTACCGGCAACAATGGCATTACGCCGCCATCATTGCGCTCATCGCCACAATTCTTATTTTCGGGGGATTTCTGATTGTTTTCGATACGGTCGAAAGCCACCTGCAAGAATACCGGCAAAACCGTGAGCAGCAGTTGGCACATTTGCAAAAGCGCTTGCAGGAAGTGCAAAGCTTTGCGGTATTTGACTCGCTACGCGAATGTCAGATTAACCGAGTTAATCTCATTATCAATCGTTATAATCCAGAACTGGCTGGGGTAACGAAATATGAGCTGGCGCGCGAAATCGTGACGTTAAGTCAGAAGTATAATCAACTTGAACCGGATCTCATCTGTGCGGTTATTACCGTGGAAACCCGCTGGAATCCCGAGGCTGTTTCCTTTGCCGGCGCAGTGGGTTTGATGCAGATGTTGCCTTCAACGGCTCGCGGCATTGCGGAAAAAAATGGCTTGCGTGTGGACTCGCCCACAGAGATTCTTTTTGATCCAATCGACAATGCCCGGCTGGGTTGCCTGTATCTCGGATATTTGATCGGCAAATACGGCTTGGAAGCGGGATTGGCGGGCTATAATGCGGGTGAACGCTGGGCAGCGCAGTGGAAAAAACATGGCCAGGCGCCGCCTGGCCTGCCGGATGAAACGCGAGCTTATGTGCCCAACGTTTTAAAATGTTATAAAACTTATCAGAATACCAAAGCTTAACGCCGGTCTGGCGCTGCTTGATTTCGCGAGAGGCGGGCTACGTCAATCTCTATTCGGCAAGAGCAAACGAAGATTTCGTTAAAAAATTCACTACCCAATGCCGTTGGGTCAAAACAAAATCAACTCAACTTTTTCTATCACCGGCGTCGTCAGTATTTACTCAGCCTGCACATGAATCAATGTAAAAATCTCATGGTTATGGAGTTTTTTTCGTCCGCTTAAAAAATCTAATTCAATTAAAAAAGCAAAGCCATGTAATGTTCCGCCCAATTTTTGAACGAGCCGGCCTGCCGCGGCCGCGGTGCCGCCGGTGGCCAGTAGATCATCCACGACAACGACGCGCTCGCCCGGCGTAATGGCATCAACGTGCATTTCGAGCGCGTCCGTGCCATATTCCAGCGCATATTCTTCGCGAATGGTAGCCGCCGGAAGCTTCTTCGGCTTGCGCGCCGGGACGTAGCCCGCGCCCAAGCCTAACGCCAGCGGGGCGCCAAAGATAAAACCGCGCGACTCAATCCCGACGACTTTCTGAATTTTTTTATCGCGAAATTGCGCCGTCATCAAGTCGATTACCTGCGCGAAGGCCTGCGGCTCTTTCAGCAATGTCGTAATGTCTTTGAAGCCGATACCGGGCTTGGGAAAATCCTGGACTGTGCGAATGTAACGTTCAAGTTCTTGCATGAAGTAATCCTCAATCCGTGATCTGAAAATTAGGAAACTGATTGGTGTATGACAACCATTCGACTTGAGCATCGTCGACACGAGAAAAACGCGAACCCTTTTTTACTTCTTTGACAAACTCCCGCAACTCTTCTTCATCGCCTTCCGCCAGCGTTTCAACGCGGCCATCCGGCATGTTCTTCACCCAACCTTTCAGATAATGCCGCCGCGCTGAGTGATGCACGTGATAACGAAAACCCACCCCTTGCACCATGCCACTGACAATGACATGAACGCCTTTTTTCATATTGCTCCTATCCGGTTAAGAAGTAGATTAATCGCTTTCGCTGCCGTTGTCATCTGAGAGCCAAAAAGATATTTGGCAGGCTAACAACGGGCTTATTCATTTTCAAAGCAAACGCTATTCCAAGGCTTCGAACAGCTTCAAGGGTACAGCCGATGCATCAGGCGCGCAAACGGAATCGTCTCGCGGACGTGATGCAGGCCGCAAATCCACGCGACGGTGCGCTCGACGCCGAGGCCAAAACCGGCGTGCGGCACGGAGCCAAAGCGGCGCACATCGAGATACCATTGGAAGGCTTCCATCGGCAAATTATGCTCGCGAATCTTCGCTTCCAACACTTCGACATCATCTTCGCGCTGGCCACCGCCGATGATTTCGCCATAGCCTTCCGGTGCCAGCACGTCGACGCCGAGCGCGCGGTCGGCGCGGTCGGGATCGGCTTTCATGTAAAACGCTTTGACCGCGGCGGGATAACGATGCACCATCAACGGCTTGTCGAATTTCTGCGTGAGATAGGTTTCATCCGCGCCGCCAAGATCGTTGCCGGGCACGAACACCGGCGCTTCTTTTTCCTTCGCAAAGGCGATGGCCTCCGGTGTGGTCAGCATCGCGGCGGCTTCATCATAACTCAAACGCGGAAATGGGCGCGTGATGTTTTCGAGTTTGCTCACGTCGCGCTCCAAAATTTTTAACTCTTCGCGGCGCGTCGCCAAAACGTTTTGCACGATAAACTCGAGGAATTCTTCGGCAAGCTGCATGTCGCCTTCCAAATCCATGTACGCCACTTCTGGCTCGACCATCCAAAACTCGGTGAGATGGCGGCGCGTTTTGGATTTCTCGGCGCGAAACGTCGGGCCGAAACAATAGACTTTGCCGAACGCGAGCGCCGCTGGTTCCATATAAAGCTGGCCGCTTTGCGTCAAATAGGCTTTTTCACCGAAATAATCCGTCTCGAATAATGTTGAGGTGCCTTCACAAGCGGCCGGGGTGAAAATCGGCGCGTCGATGAGGGTGAAACCGCGTGTGTCGAAGAAATCGCGAATGCTTTTGATGATGGCATGCCGCACGCGCAGAATCGCGTGTTGCCGTGACGAGCGCAGCCACAAATGGCGATGATCCATCAAAAACGTTTCGCCATGCTCTTTCGGCGTAATCGGATACTCCTGCGAGATATGCACGATCTCAATATTTTTCACTAACAATTCGTAGCCGCCGGGAGCGCGCTTTTCAGCCCGCACGGCGCCGGTGACGGCAAAGGAAGTTTCTTGCGTCAATTTTTCGCAGCGTGCAAAAATTTCTTCGCCGACGTCTTTGAGCGAAACGACGCATTGCACAATGCCGGTGCCATCGCGCAACAATAGGAACCACAACTTCCCACTGTGACGGGCGTTATATAGCCAGCCGTGTATTTTAACCTCTTTGCCCTCGTGTTGGCCAAGGTTTTCAATGTAGATTTTTTCTCGATTGATCAACTGCGGTATCATTGTATCTCCTAAGAAATATCAGCAAACAACACTTTGTTCGTGTATGTCGGTTTGTGTCGTCGATGCGCCGTTATGGCGCTTTGGTTCGGGCCACGAACTTGCCATCGCGATCATGGCCTCCCCAACTCTATCCCAGTCATGAAGCGTTGCCGGATCGAAGTCCGCTTCATTTGGCCATACCAATGTCCCCGCTTCGACATCAAGACGAACTTGATTAAAAAAATCAAGATCACGAAGTGGGCCATATAATTCACCACGCAACATCGGCGAGAAATTGATCAGCTTGACGCTATTGTCGTTAAATCGAATACGAAGCGTGTACGGCGCAACAACTTCGAATCCCGATACGGTATAGATTTCATGCGACATATTTCACCTATGATAACGGAGATATTTTATTGGGCAAATAGCCTGTGATAAGCAATTGCCAATCTTGTTCCAATTGTATACGTCGAAGTTCCATCCACGCTTGCACTAAACGTAATTGTGACTTCGGCAAAGTGCCAGCTAACATATCGCCAGTCGCAATAGAAAGCGTCGCGCGATGCTCGCCATAACGAACGTGAATATGCGGAATATTGTGGCGTTCGCCTGTCTCGGCATACATCGTAATGACAATTCCAAAAAACCTTGAGATCTCCGGCATATATTCTCGTTCACCCAAATTTTTCTTTCTTCGCCTCCCGCGTCATCAGCGCATGCATCGCCTGTTTCGCATCTTTATTCTCAAACAAAATCTGATAAATTTCCGATGTAATCGGCATTTCAACGCCGTTCTGCTGCGCGAGCCGATAGGCGGCCTGTGTCGTGCGCACGCCTTCGGCAACCATCATCATCTCGTTTAAAATCTCTTGCAGCTTGCGGCCTTTGCCAATTTCTTCGCCGACATAACGGTTGCGGCTTTTGCGGCTCATGCACGTCACAAACAAATCGCCCATGCCGGAGAGCCCGGCAAAAGTCATCGGATCAGCGCCGAGCTTCACGCCGAGCCGGGTAATTTCAACCAAACCGCGCGTCATTAAAGCAGCCTTGGTATTGTCGCCAAATCCAGCACCGTCGACAATGCCGGCGGCGAGGGCGATAATATTTTTTAATGCACCGCCCAGTTCGACACCGATGACATCGTGATCGGTGTAAACCCGAAAGTAGCGATTCATGAAAATTTCCTGCACGGCTTTGGCGGCGGTAATATCATCGCTCGCCACCACGGTCGCCGTGGGAATTTGATTTGCGACTTCAACGGCTAAATTAGGGCCGGATAAAACCACCACCGGCGGCGAGTCAACCAGCAATGAGACAATGACTTGACTCATTCGCAGCAGCGTGTCGGTTTCAATACCTTTGACGGTGCTGATCACGATGGCGGCGGATGACAAAGAGCGCAATGGTTGCAGCACATCGCGCAAGCCGTGCGACGGCGTGGTCAACAAAATAAAATTGGCCTCGTGTGTTGCTTCGGCAAGGTTCGCCGTAAAACGCAAAGTGTCCGGCAACACGATACCGGGTAAATAATCGGGGCTACGGTGATGCAACGCTAACGCTTCCACTAATTCTGGCCGCCGCGCCCAAACCGTAACGTGATGGCCGTTCTCGCCTAAAACTTTGGCGAGCGCCGTCCCCCAACTCCCTGCACCGATTACTGCGATTCGTGCCACAAAATACTCCGCTGACAGGCAAAGCTGTCTGTCCTACAAATTTATAAATACCACAGGCTAAAAACGTGTTATTAACTTTCGCGCCAATTCGTACATTTGTGCTTTCATAAAGCCGTCGTACACTTGTTGCTGCTCATTAATTTTCTTCACGTAAGGCTGTAATGGCGATTCAACATCGGCGAAATTGATAAGCTCAATTTCTATATTATGCTCGATACGGTCGAGAAGATAAAAAAAGTAATCGAAGCATTCGCGAACATATCTTTCTTTATTGTTTAGGGCTGCTAACTGCGTTTTGCACAGGGCCGCTATAACTTCATCATAAGAAATTTCTTCATTTCCCCCATCCATAATTTGATATTGACGCTTGTCCTCGTTCCAATCGAGCATGAGCACAGCATTTCCAGATTGTTTGTGTGAGAACATTTCATCTAAAATGGTTTTAGCGACGCTCGCTTGTCTCCACCGCAACTCTTTGATGCGCTGCTTTCTGTTTTGTTGCATTTCATAGATCGCCTTGAACGCCGCGATTAAACCGCCGATTGCCGCAATCGCCCAAGTCATCACTTCAAACCAATCCTTAAAAAGCGGGCTCATTCAAATAATTTCTCCAATCACCCAGCTCGGTTCGCCGATTTCCAGCAAGCGCCGCTGCAGTTCATCAACGGCAGCCGGGGCGATCACAAAAATCAATCCAATGCCCAAATTAAACACATGACGCATTTCGGCTTCTTCAACCTGACCGTATTTTTGCAGCAGCCGAAACAACGGCGGCCATTCCCACCCGCGCCAATCCACGCGTAATTGCAAATGGTCACGCAGCAGGCGCGTCGTGTTGCCTTCGATGCCGCCGCCGGTGATATGCGAAATGCCATGCAACTCGGCAAGCTCCCTGACCAAACGAATTTGTTTTTGATAGCTGCGATGCGGTTTCAACAAAGCTTCGCCGAATGTTTCGTTTAATTCGTGCTGAAAATGATCCAACCGCAAATGTCGCGCTGCAATAATTTTGCGCGCCAAAGAATAGCCATTCGTGTGCAATCCATTCGACGCGAGGCCGACGAGCATATCGCCGCGCATGATGCGGCGACCGTCCAAAATTTTTTCTTTTTCCACGACGCCGACAATCGAACCGGCGAGATCAAATTCACCGGGATGATAAATGTCCGGCATTTCCGCGGTTTCACCGCCGATGAGTGCACAATCGGCGTCGCGGCAGGCGCTGGACATGCCTTCAATTAATTCAAGTACGACCGCCGACTCTAATCTGCCGAAAGCAAGATAATCGAGAAAGAACAACGGTTCGGCGCCGCCAACCATGATGTCGTTCATGCAATGATGCACGATATCCATGCCGAGGCCGCGATATTGCCCAAGCTGGCAGGCAAGTTTGATTTTCGTGCCGATGCCATCAACGCTACCGACCAGCACCGGCTCGCGATACTTTTCTTTGGCCAATTGAAAGAAGCCGCCAAACAAGCCAATCTCGCGCAACACATTTTCATTGAACGTCTGTCTAGCCAATGCGCCGATGCGTTTTTTGACGCCTTCGCCTTTTTCGCGATCCACCCCAGCGGCTTTGTAATCCAATTTAACCGCCGGCACGGGCAAATCCGGCGCGCCAAATTCGGTTTTCAACAGATCAAAATAGCGCGCGCGCGCGTTTTCAAAGAACGTGAGATGTTCCGGGTCGCGATAATCCGGATACGTCCATTCATTAAAATGAAATTTCTGCAACCGATACCGCAGTTGCACGTCGCCATAAATGCCGCGCCCGAGATAAATACGATGGTCGTAATTTTTGGTGGTCGCGAGCACGAGCTTCGAGGCATCGAGACAACCGGGGTCAAAATTGATTTGGCGCTGCGCGTTCGCGGTGTAGCGGGCCTCAACTTCCTGCGCGTGCAGTTTCCAGTCCACAAGAGCAGCCGGATCAATCAAGCGCGCCAGAAGAAAAAAAACTTTTTGCAAGTTCCCGCCCATTTCGGCGCGATAATATTCGCTGTAATTAAACGGAAAAACCGGACTCGCTTCCAAAATGTCACCGAATTCCCGCGTCACTTCGGCGCGCACCTCGTCATACGGCATGGCCGGCGTAAAGAGCACGGCCACAAACAGTGCGGCGGGTGAAGGCGATTTCGGAACACCCATAAGCTTTCAGTACATTAATTTTACAACGCAAAAAACCTTACCATTTCACCGCAAAAAAATCAACCCGACGAACAAAGTCAACACCACGACAAAATGCATCACGTAAGCCGGATAAATCGAATCCGCTTTCAACACGAGCCAGCCGGCCAGCAGGCCCCAGATGAAGGACAACAGCGCGCCGCCGGCGTGTGAAGGAAATCCGACGCGATAATGCATGGCGCCGAAAACGAGGCTTTGCGCCACCACCGCAACGGCGGGCGTGAGTTGCGCACGCGAGAAAGCGACCATGATGCTGCGGAAGATGGTTTCTTCCATCAGCATGCTGAAGGTGGCGTAACCGAAACCCACCACCACCAGCACATCAACCGGCCACTCGGTCGGAACCGGATTGGCGCCCAGTTGATTCGGAATTAACGCAAACAACGCCAGCACGATCGCAGAGAACCCCAGGCCGATACCGAACGCGCGGCGCATCCACTGCCGCGTTTGGCCGGGGCCAAAATATAATCCCTTCCAACTCTCGCCGCTGAGAAAGAATAAACCCATAACGCCGGTCAAAACAAAAATATTCGAGTACGGATACGCAATGCCGAGTTCATTAATGACAAACATCAAAAGACAAAAAATAAAAACGACGCGCGCCAGCCCCATCGCCGCCCGCCAACCGGGCAGGACGAAACCAATCAAGGTAAGAAGAGCGAGGCTACCGATCGCCCAAAACGGATCTCCCAGAATAAAATAGGCCGCGGCGGTGGCAGTCGGGCCCAAGATCGCAACAAAATTTTTCATGCGGCGGAGCGCAAAAACCCTTTCTGGTTAAATTCTTTTACACACAATAGTTTAAAAAAATATTCAAACTGCCGCATAAAAGCAAGGGAAAAATCAACGGGAAAATGCGTAAAAATAGTGCTTCCAGTTTACGTTTTACTCCTTGCGCCTGAAACCAGTTGCCATCTCGTCAAACAGGGTGTCAAATTCAGTGATACGGTTTTTCCAATCAAACTGTCGCATGGATTGAGCGATTTCAGCGCGCGCTTCATTTAACTGGCGATAGTCGCGCAATAATTTTTGCAATTTGCCGCCGAGTTCTTCTTCGGTCGAATACAAAAAAGGTTCGTGGAATTTCTCCGGCAAAATTTCGGGGTAACTCAATCGTTTCGGCAACAACGGCAGCGTGTGGCAATACATCGCTTCCACCACCGCGAAGCCAAAATTTTCCTGCATCGCCGTGGAGACGACAATATCGGCCAAGGCGAGATAACGGACATAATCGTAAATGCTTTCGACATAGCCATATTGCCGGATGCGCGAGCCGAGC
>CAYUVM010000059.1:0-12638 GCA_964447935.1 uncultured Cytophagia bacterium
TCTCCGTCACCGTGCCGACGGTCGAACGCGGATTGCGGCTGCTGGTTTTCTGCTCGATCGAAATCGCCGGCGAGAGACCTTCGATGTAATCGACGTCCGGCTTTTCCATCAAACCGAGAAATTGCCGCGCGTACGCCGAGAGTGATTCGACATAACGGCGCTGGCCTTCGGCATAAATCGTGTCAAATGCCAGCGACGATTTGCCGGAACCGGAAAGCCCGGTGATGACAACAATTTTGTTGCGGGGAATTTCGACGTCGATATTTTTAAGATTATGCTCGCGCGCGCCCTTGATGAGGATGTATTCTTTTTCGGCCATGGGATGATAAAAGTTTTCAGTCATGAAATGAGAATTTGCTCGGTGCAATAAAAATTAACAAATAGCAATATACAAAGATTTTCTCAAAATCGCAAAGGCAAGTACAAACAAAAAAGCCTTGCGTTTCGGCAAAAATCGTGTACTTTGTTCACTCATTAAGGGTTCGCATTTCTAAAATGAATCATTTCGCCGGGTGGAGCGATGCGATCGGATTGGGCTAAAATTTCGACAATGGTGGCTGTGTCGCTGGCGGTTGCCGCTTCGAGCCAAACGCGGCAGCCGTGTGTGGTTCTGCGCGTGATCGACGGGGAACGCATTGAATTGCGATCCGGCGCAACGACGCGTCTCGCCGGTGTGCAAGCCTTTCCGAACCTTGCCATTAATCATTCTCAAACTCTCGCATTTCTCGATTCACTTCTGATCGGTAAAGCCATCGAGCTTGAATTGGATGAGGATTTGCCGGAGGATCGTGTTTATTTGTGGCGTGACAGCGTGCTGGTTAATGTGGAATTATTGCGGCGCGGATGGATGCAGGCTTGGGAGGATACGGCCCGGTTTAAGTATCGCGATATTTTTCTTGCGGCTGAAACCACAGCGCGACAAAATAAATCCGGCGGTTGGAAATTTATGGCGGCCGTTGATTCAGCGAATGCCGGCGGTGCGGACACTGTTTATGTCACGAAATCGGGCAAGAAATATCATCGCGCTGATTGCCGCTTGCTGTCACCAAATAGAACCGCGTTGCCATTATCGCAGGCGCGCGTCGATTATAATGCCTGCCGCTCGTGCTTTTCTTCTGTAAATTCATCCCAAGAAGTTATTTCGCTTCAGCCCACCAACAAAGCCCCCGTCGTTCACTGCTGGGGCAAAACAAAAAAAGGCGACCGCTGCAAACGCGAGGCGGAAGCGGGTTTGAAATACTGCTGGCAGCATCGGCGGAAATAAACGAGCGAAGCTGGACTTCATTTCTGCACTTCAAAAATAACCGCTTTATATCTTTGATACAAATACGACACCAGCAGCAGAATCACGCCGAGGCCGATGAACGAGAAAATGCGGTAGAGACGTTCGAGAAATGAAAGATCATAAATAAAAATCTTGAGAATCGTGATGCCGAAGAGCGCGATGGCGATGATGCGCAATCCCTGCACGCGCCGCCAAAGGCCCACGACCATCAATAAGCCGGAGTAAAACAGCCAAACGCCGGAAAGGGCCAATTGCTGCAAATTTTGCAGCCGCGTGATTTCATGGGTGGCGCCCGCTTGCTGTTTGGCAAAAAAAATCGCCCGCTTGAAAAGATCGCGCGTCTCGCCGGTGATAAGATCGAGCAGCAGCAAAACGACGGCGACTTGCAAAATGCCAAGCGCATCGTTGATCCACGGATAGTTTTGCCGATACGCATTTAACCAACGTGTATGAATAATGGCACCGGCGATGACCACAATAAAAGCGGCGGTGCGCCAGTTGATGGCAAAAGTAAATTGCGCAATCGGCGCAAAGCTGATGCCCTGAATGGCGATGGTGATGATGGCGCCACCGAGAATGGCAAGTCCGCTGCCGTAAAGTGCTGGCGCGCGATGGCGTAACCCCAACCAGACCAGCGGCAGTGAATAGAGTGCCCAGATGATCGACCACGTCATCAAACGGCTATATTTTAAACTGACCTCACGCTCACCGATAGCATTGAGCATGGCTTGGCGGAAAAAGTCGTTGCTCTCAACAGTCAACAGAATGAAAATCAAAACGGCCCACGTTCCGAGCAAAATCGTTTTAACTAAATTCGTGTTGGGATCAGCGACACGCTTCAGCAGAATGACGCAAAGCTCGGAAGCGGCCGCAATGGCGAGGAAAGCCAACGCGCGTTGATTAAAAAGAAGTTTGAAATTTTCCACCGCTATATAACCGAAAGCGTCCTCGGTCACGAGCAGCTTAAACAGAGCCAGCGCCAGCACGCCGAGCGCTGCGAGACGGACGGGCCGTAGATTCCATTTTGTGCCGCACCAGATGATGACGACGGCTTCCAACGCCCAGAGCGTCACGGTAGTAAAGCCGGAGAATTGAATCGCCGTAGCAATGACGAGCAGCGTGATTGCGGTGAGCACGTAACGCGCAAGGGCGAGTTCGGCTGCGGGTTGCCGTTGTTTGACGAGAAGAAAAGTAAGAAAATAAACCGCGCCAATGAGCAGCGTGACGGCGCTCATCCACTCATGATGCGATGAATCGATGATGCCGTACATGGCGGAATAGTAGAGCGAGGCATTCAGTCCGGCGACGCCCTGCCGCAACTTTTGAAAAGTTGTAGAGTTTTTAAGCAGCCGCAGAACATCGAGCGTGAAAAATAGTCCCCAGAAGATCGTGAGAAAAAATACCGTGAGGAATAAAGCCCCGGCGGTGTAATATTCGTCATACCAGATGAAATACATCAAATACGTCGCCGCGAGCGTCAGTGGTTCGACGATGAACCACGCGTCTTTTTTGCGCACGATTGCCAGCAGACCGAGATCAAGCAACGTGATGTAAGTGAACAGGCCGGTTTCATTCGCCTGGCCGGTGCTTAACATAATTGGTGTAAGAAAGCCGCCGGCCCAACCGAGTAACGCCACGGCGAGTGAGTCGTATTTCAGTGCCTGAAAAAAGGTGAGCGCTGTTACTGTCGACATCAACACAAATGCCACCGGCTGGGAAACGAGATGATAATAATTAAACGAGGCGTAAACCGCGAGATAAAGAATCGCGATGCCGGCGCCGGTCAAACCTTGCGCAAAAATTGTCAGCCCCTTCTGATGAAATCGCCCGCCGCCGAGCAACAACCCCGCGCCGACCGCAAACCCGATCAACACGCGAATCGGCTCGGAAATCAAATTATTATCAAAAGCATATTTCAAAAAGAAGCCGACGCCGAGAATGAGCGCGAATGCGCCAATGCGGTTGAGCAGCTTGCCGCCGATCAACGCTTCCCATTCTTCGCGCGTGCGTGATGGTTGAATCGAGAGCGGCGGTGGTGGCGCCGGCTGCGGAGAAGGCTTGGGACGCGATGAAATGACGTCTTCCCGTCTCGGCTCTGCTGTGGTAGTTTTCGGTGAGATGGGCGCAGTTGATGATAACGAGCTTACCGCATTGCGCAGCCCATAAATCTCCTGTTCCAGTTTGATGATTTTTTCCGAAAGTTTGTTCGTCTGCCGGATGTAAATGATGAGCAGAACAAACAAAATTAAAAAAGCTGGAATCTCCATAATCACTCCAAGTAAGTGAAGCCGACTGGTGCATAACGACTTTTTTAATTTTGTAAAACTTTCTACCCGGTCGGACTTCGCCCGCAATTAGTATACATCATCATTTTCTGAAAGGCAAATGTTTTCAAAATTGGATTTGATTAGCTTTGCTTTTATTTGGGAAAAAACTATATTGTTTTATGCTCATTCGTATTTCGCTGATCGTAGGGTTCTTATTATTAGCTGGAACAATATCGCCGCTGAATGCACAAGGCCAGCCGAAAAAAACACGCCCGGTTTCGCAAGCGCCGACATGAAGCGGCTGACCCGGCGAGGGCGCGCCGCTCCGTGGGAGCGGTTTGGAAACCAAATGGAATATTTCCGGGCGTTTTGTCGATACCGGCCTCGAACGCCCGCGCTGGCGTTTTACGGCGAATTATCGCTTGCTGCCGCGATTGCAAATCGGCGTTGAATTCAATGCCGCGGCTCGAGAAGTTGGACCGCTGGCGACTTTGTATTTGCTGCTCGAAAATCACACGCGCCCGGCGATTTTTCTCGGCACCAGCTCGGACCGCATCGGCTCGCCGAAGGGCACGCAGTCATATTATCTCACCGGCGCGAAACATTTGTGGCGGTTGCCGCTCTCGATGTATGCCAGTTTGAATTATTCCGAATGGGATGAGAAAGTCAATTTTCCCTTCGGTGTGAATGTCAATTTGCCGCTGCAGTTTTCGCTGCGCCAAATGTACGACGGCGACCGGGCGCATTTGCTGCTCACGCATGATTATCAGCAATGCAGTTTTTCGCTCATCTATGTTTGGTATGAACGGTTCGGCGCGGCGCTGGCGGTGGGATTTTAGCCATTGTCGTGGAACGTGCTAAAAATGAAATCAACTTATTAAACGCACAAAAAGAAAATGAAAAATTATCGCATTATTTTTTTATGCTTCACCAGTTCTTTGCTGAATCCGTTAGTGTTGCTGTCGCAAACGCCAAAAGAAGCGATCTGCGTGGTTTGTCAAATTACTGAGGGCGCGACGAAACCGGAAAAAGTTGTCGCGACCAGTGAATATCAAAAGACAGCTTACTATTTCTGTTCAACCAAATGTAAAGAAGCGTTTGATGCCGATCCCGTGGCTTTTCTGCAGCCGGTGTTGCCGCGTCCGGCCCCAAATTGTGCGCGCAAAAATTTAGCTGATGAGACGGTGGCGCTCGAAAAGCACCGTGGCAAAGTCGTGCTGCTCGATTTCTGGGCGACTTGGTGCAAGCCGTGTGTGAAAAGCATGCCGGCTTTGCAAAAACTACACGCGCAGTTTGCCGCCAAAGGTTTTACCGTGGTGGGGATTTCAACGGATGAAAACGGCAAGCAAGCCGTGGAGCCGTTCATCAAAAAGCATAAAATCGCTTACCCCATTTTGCTCGACGCCGAAGAAAATCCGGCGTGGGACGCTTACAAAGTCAAAGTGATTCCGATGATGTTTTTGATTGATCGGAAAGGCCAGATTGTGAAACAATGGGTTGGAGAGACGGATATGAAAGCAGTTGAAAACGCTGTTGTGAGTTTATTGGAAAAAAATGAGTAGGCATGAATTGATTTTTGAAATTTGTAAAGTTTTGTGCACATAACGCTTGCATTTTAGCTAAGAAAATTGTATTTAATGGTGGGTTCTTCCATAACAACTAAGTTGGTTGATGTATATTTGTGCCTATTGGTGATGATTTTGACGTATATTCGGAGCACAACGGTATGGGACAAAATTTCGAGGCGTGGTTTCAGCGGCTTTCGTTGTTGCAACAAGCCTTTTCGCGATTGGGCGCACAGCTTTACGAAGCGGGGAAGGATTTACAAGAGCGGGGCATACTTCCTGGCGAGAATTTTGTTGAAGAAATTCTTGCCTCGCGCCGGGATTTTGCGGAGTTGCGAACGGAAGTAACAGAGTTCGCTCACTCTCTTTCTGCATCGTCTCTGCCAGCATTCGTGGAGCCGCTCACTTTAAAAGAGGTGGAAGTGTTGCTCCAAGCCGTTATTGAGATCGATAAAATCGCGATCATTCGCCAAAAGGCTTGGCCCGTGCTGGATCGCGTGTTGGCAATCGCGCATGTCAACAATCTTGACTTCCTGCCTTTACAAGAGCAACAGGCCAAAGCGCGCGAGCTACAACAGGCGATAGAAGAGCCGGATGATTCGGCTTCGAGCTTCCAAGCTTTGGCCGATGGAACGCACCCCTTTTGCGCCTTGCTCACCTTGATCGAACGCCGCGAAGAGCTTGATGATGAGCAGTGGGAAACACTAAAAGAAGCGGTGGCAGAGCCTCTTGGCAAACCGCTGGCATTAGCGGCATCGCGCGGCAAACTTATCATTCCAGCGGAAAAAAACTCGCTGGCTGTGGAAACCTTTGCCACACCCGCCGCTTCTCCCGTTGCGGAAATTGATTTTCAGCGATCGGATGCTATTGCAGAATCACTTTCCGCCTCCGACATTGAGCGCGCGGCCTCGCTTTCGGAAACGACGGCATTGGTTGAGCCGATGCAAACACCGGGTGCTGCTCAACCGCTCGCACCGCCTGTTGCCGGCGATACGACCGCGCCTTCGCCCATAACGGCGCCGCTTGATCAGCAAGAAACACCGGAAGAAATTTTTGAACCCGTCCAGAAATCTACACCGGTTTCGGAACATCTCTCGTTGTCTCCGGCGCCACAGCACGCAACGCTTGAAAAACCGTTGTCGCCGCCAAAACAAATTTTATGGCCGCACGATGAACGGCTCTGTTATTTTTCACCGCAAGACTCGGCCGCGAAGATTGCCGGGCTGATCTTAGAAGCGCCGCCGGCGAATCGTGGCGAAGGCTTGCGCGATCTCATTTGGCGGCTGCTTCTCGATGACAACCTCGGCCTCGCGTATCATCTCGCGCGCTGCCTCGAAAGCCTTTACCCCAATTTGCGGCCGCGTTTGCCCGCCTGGTTATTGCACGGCGTGGTGCTCACCCGCCATCTGCGCCATGAAAACGGCGAGATTGCGCAGTTGTTGAAAGACGATTTTCGCCAATTTGATGCAAGCTGTTTACCCGCTGAACAGTTTGAATGGAATAATGCTGTTCGCTTTCTCTTGGCGACAGCGGCGCTGCGCCCAACATTAGTGGCGCCGGGCACGGGCGCATTTGAAATTCTTCGCGTTTTGCGCTTCAAGGACGGGCTGCCACAGCTTTTTGAATATTGCCAGAACATTATTGGCTACGGCTCGAATTACCAGGCGCTTGACCCCAATGCGCTTAAAAAAATCAAAGGCCAAACGGCATGGCAAGACGAGCTGGAAACGTTACAGAAAGAGGTTGAAATCTGGCTCGAGCAAGCCACGGAAAAGCAAGCCGAGTATGCCCTCGCCACTTTTGTTTGGACTAACTGGGTGAGCCCCAAAGGTTTAGTGCACTCGCTTTTATCTTATATTCAACAAAATGGTCATCCGGCCGTTGTCGATCCTGCAAAACTGAAAGCGGCCCAAAAAGAGGTGGTGCGCTTGTCTGATAATGGCGAATTTAGACGAGAAGTGAATGAGACACATAAAAAAGTCGTCAAAAGAAAGGATCGCTACGAAGAGATCAAAGCCACGGCGCTGAATCAAATTCGGCGGCACTTGCAGGAAGCGTTGGGGTTTATGCGGAGGTGGATCGATCTTCAGAGTTCACCGCCCGGCCAAACCAGCGATTTTTTGCAAAAACGCGCCACCACGATGCGCAATGAAATTTGGCAGCGCCATCCGGCCGTGCTGGAGGAGTTGCGACGTTTTGCGCAACGCCACGCTTCCTTAATCGCCGCGGGCGCCAGCACACAATGCCTGAAGGCCTTAGAAGACCTCCACATTCTTTTCGATCCGGAAGTGCCGTTGCCGGTTGATGAAGCGGACGCTAGACATTTGCTCCATGCCGATTTGCTCAAGACCCAATTGCCGATGGATAGGGATTGGGAACCGGAGGTTTATGAAGATGAGTTGATCATCGACGCCATCCTCAATTTGCTGCGAAGCGGTGACCGCGATTGGAAGCAAGCCATTCGGGCGCGCCAAGAGATCGGCGACCACGAAGCGATCTCGCGCATCATTCAATATCTTGAAGCCAATGCTGCCGAGCCAGCGGTTGATTTTGAGGCTTTGCTCAAGGAACAGGACAAGCGGCTGCATGAATTTCGTGATGGCCTGCAAAAAGACATTGAAGAAACGCGCCGCCAGATCGAAAAGGCCACCCTGCTCGACCTTCTTCATGAAGCCGAACGCAACCGCTTGAACTCGCGGGTTGAACGTATCGAAAGCAGCCTGAGAGAAATATATCGATTTCGCGAAAAACACGAGGAGTTGGCGTCGATTCGCCGAGAAATTGGTGAAAAACTGGCGAACGAACAAAAAATTTTCAAACGGCGATTCGAGAAAATCGGCGTGACGGAGAGACACCCGGCCTATGCGCGCCTTGCTCGGGTTTTGCAGCAAAACGATTTTCGCACAGCTAACGAGTATTTAGAAATCTTGAAATCCGGGGATCCGATTCCCGAATCGAAATCGGAACAAAACGTCTTTGACAATTTCTTTCCGGCAAAAATTAAAACGATTCAAGATTCACTGGCTGATGAAAAATCGGCGCTGCAAAACACGCGGTCGCAATCGGAGCAAGCGGCGGCGACCCTCCGCATCTGGCTTGACGTCAAAAAATCGCGTGGCCTTATTGATCAGGGCGATGTCATTCAGATTCTGACTTATATCGGCTTCAATCCCCAGAAGATTGACATCAATAGAGTAGCCGGTCGCACTTGGATCAAAGTCGGCACGGAATTGATCAAGGAGCGCGAGCGTTGTCCTGTGCCGGCGTACGGTTTCAACGCCAAAGGGCAGTATCGAGTTTTGTGTGTGTGGGATAAGCCGATTGAAGAAGATCTGCTCAATTACATCGGCGACACTTTGTATGGCGCGCCGGTGCTGGTCTTTTATTTTGGCGTTTTGCCGGAGCCGATGCGCCGTAACCTGGCGCGTTTGTGCCGCTTACGCCGGCGAACTTTTCTCGTCATTGACGACGTTCTCCTCTTTCATCTGTGCCAGGAAAAAGGTACACGCTTGCCACTTTTGTTCAATTGTGCGCTACCCCTCACTTTTTTGGAGCCGTATACCACGACGGCCGGTTTAGTGCCGCCGGAGATGTTTTTTGGGCGGAAACTTGAAAGAGAGAACATCATCGACCCAATGGGCTCGTGTTTTATTTATGGTGGCCGGCAGCTTGGGAAAACCGCTCTACTCCGTTATGTTGAGCAGGAATTTCATGCGCCGTACGAAGGCCGGATCGCGCTCTGGCTGGATCTCAAAGTCGAGGGCATCGGTTATGATCGCGCCATTGATGCCATTTGGGAATTGCTCGCCGCTGAAATTAATAAAACTGAGGTGATCGCTTTGCGGCCTCATATCGGCGTGGATAAAATATTGAATGACATCCAACGCTGGCTTACGGAAAATACGCAACGACGCATTTTACTTTTATTGGACGAAGCCGATCAGTTCCTCGAGTCTGATAGCAAAGATAGATTTGTGCGATCGGCGCGGCTCAAGGGCTTGATGGAAAAAACCAATCGGCGTTTCAAAGTCGTATTTGCCGGTTTGCACAACGTGCAACGCACCACGACGCAATCGAATCATCCGTTGGCGCATTACGGGCAGCCGCTCTGCATTGGCCCGCTATTAGAGAAAGGTGAAGCGCAACAGGCGCTAAACTTGATCGAATTTCCTTTACAAAGCATCGGTTATCGCCTCGAATCGTCCGACCTAGCAACGCGCATTCTATCTCAAACCAATTACTATCCCAGTTTGATTCAACTTTATTGCCAACAGCTTCTCGAGCATATCTCGGAACGGCATGCGGCCACCTTTGATGTGAAAAACGGGCCTCCTTACGTCATTACCTCGCAACAAGTCGAAGAAGTTTATCACAGCAAAGAGCTCGCCAACAGCATCCGGCATGGCCTGAATTTAACCTTGCAGCTTGATCAGCGTTATGAAGTGATTGCGTACGCCATTGCACACGAATGCCTACTCGGTGATCGTCAGGGCCTGGTAGAAGGGTTTGATTTACCGTGGATTCAAGAACAAGCGCTGACGTGGTGGTCCGATGGTTTTTCCGAGAGCGCCTCGGATGAATCGATGTCAGCGCTGCTTGATGAAATGGTGGGGTTGGGTTTGTTGCGAATGATTGGCGCCAATCGTTACACTTTGCGCAGCCCGAACGTCGCGTCGTTGATGGGCACTCCGGAACAGGTTGAAAAACAATTGGGAAAAAACCGTGAAAAACCGCCGGCGTACGAAGCCGCAACTTTTCGTTCGGCTTATCGCGTTGCAGATAATGAAGATGCTTTGCAACGCAGTCCGCTGACGGCGCAACAGGAAGCGGCGTTGCGTGATCGCAAACACGGCACCGCGATCATCTTCGGCTGTGAAGCGGCCGGGTTGAGCGATTTGGATAAATTTGCAGAATCCGCGTTTGGAAAAGAATTCGTTAATTTTTTTCACCATCTTCCAACTCGCATGAGCTTCGAACAACAGTTGCCCGGTTTGAGCAAGCGCACCCAAGACGGGACCAATCTGGCGTTTGTTATGCCATCTTGCGCCTGGAACATCGACTGGATTGAAGAAGCGATGCAAAAAACAAAGGGATTGAAATCTACGTCCTCGTTTTTGCGCTTCGTTTTTATCGCCAATCCGCAGATGGCATGGCAATTGGTTAGCGAGCATTCCACTCAACTTCACAAGCTGACTTCTCAAGGCGTCGTTTTGTTGGGTTTAAAACCGTGGCATGATGCCGCCTTGCGGCACTGGCTCGAAGATTGTGGTTTCACCCCGAACGATCTGCAAGCTCGTAAGCACATCGCCGAGGTCACGGGGAACTGGTCAATGCTTTTGCAAAATGTCTGTAAACGCGCCGACGCAAAACCACAGAAATGGCAGCGGTGTTTACAGGAAATGAAGGATTCGATGCAAGGCACCGAGTTGGCGAAAGAGTTAGCGCGTGCGTTGGGTCTGGATTGCCAAACGCCCTACAAGGTTTTGTGTGATTTAGCCATTCTCGATGAAGCCTCGGATGAGGATTTGCTTGCTATTGTCGATAACACGCTACAAACCATGGTCACTCCGAGCCTGCGATGGGCAGAGTTGTTAAGCCTCATCATGCCAACCGGCAATAATCGTTGGCGGGTCAATCCATTGGTCAAACGGATCATTGAGTTTGCCGGAGGCTGAAAGACCATGTCAAATTCCTGGTGGGAAATGCCCGGCCCAAGTCGCTTCGCCGCGCAAATCGCTCGAGAATTGCTGAAGGGAAATAATATCTGTATTTGCCTGCCCGAATATTCACCCCGCGGACTCACGGACGCCATCAAGGCCGCCTTAGGCAATAACGTCAGCGTTACTTGTGATGATTCGGCGCGGCATTGGGCTTCTTTAAACATCAGCGCCAACGGCAATGATCGACCGGTGGAGATTCTTTTCTCGCAGTTTGCCCCGGATTGCAGCTCGCAACTCGTGCGGAATGCCAACCTTCTGTCTCAACAAACTTCTTTTGCAAGAAAAATCATTTGGCTTGAAGGGATAACGCCGCATAACTGGCTTGCCTGGAAAAAATTTTTAATCGAATATGCACATGTCTCGCGAGCTGCGGCCTCACCGCTTGAGCAAACGGTCTTTTGCGCGCCTTTAGTTGGAAAGCTTGCGGAAACCCCACCGCCGGAAGACGCCCGCTTGCTCGCTCGTAACTGCGGCGAAATCGTAGATTCTCTTGACATGCTCATTTTCACCTCGCGGCTGTTTCACAGCCGACCGATGCCGACTTTGCAGAAACGCGCGGTCATCGCCATTGTTGCCAATCTCGCGCTTTGGGATCCGGCGGTGAGTGAGCGCTTCGCGTATGAGGAAATCGAGCAAATTTTGAATCCAACGCCGATTCTGGCCGAGATCGCCGAGCAACGCAATTGGCGTGACGCTTTGCCGTTGCTCAACCGCTGTTTCTGGTACGCCGGTATGAAGGAAATTTTTGACGGAGTGGAAAGAATTCATTCGGCGGCATTGGCCGTTCTCGACTCGGATCACGAAATCAAACGGCGTATTTGGAGCGCCGAAGTCGGTGTTTTGTTTCCCTTCGTCGACGAAAAACGACGTGAGCTGATCGCGAAGTATAGTAAAGTTTTGCGCGTGCCTTTCAAGCCTCTTGATTCTAACAAAGAAATAACTGAACTTCACAATTTAGAGGTTGGCCATATTGAAACGCAGCTCTTGAAGGATCGTAGTTCCAAAAGTTCCAGTTTGGGGCGCTACGTGCGACGCTTAAAAGACATACGAAATGATCTCGCTCATTTTAAGCCGCTCACTCTGGAGCGTTTGTTGTTCGAAGAGATCAAAGAGTTAAATGAAGTTTGGAAATAAATTAAAAAGTTACCAACTTTGCTGTGAGCGCCTCAATGCGTTGAAAAACCTCGCCAATATCTTTTTGGCGCCATTTGCAAAACGCCAATTCTATGTAAGCGCGCTGCAATTGCCCCAATGTCCACCACGCGAAAAATCCGTGTGTCCGTAACGCTCGGCGGCGCGCGCGCCGGCGGCCGCGAAAGGTGAACATCATTTCTGGCGCAACATAAGGATCATTTGGCTCTAATTCGTCGGCCAATTGCTCGGCAATCACCCGTGCTTCTTTCCGCCATGAAAGGACGACGGCGGCGAGCACGGCGATAAAAAACGGCCCGCTAATTAACGCCACCCGCACTGTCATCGGCCCCGCCTCCCACCAATTCTGTTGGCGGAATAAACCAAGCGAAAATTTTTGCACCGCAGCGTTGTTCCATAAGACGTTCCATGAGGCGTGCGCCAGAATCGCCAGCACCAACCCCAAAATCGGAAATAATATTTTTAGCACGCGTTGGCGTGTTTGGCGGCTCAAGCCAAGTCCGAGGCCGATGAGCGCCGTATAAGTGGTGTGCCCGGCCAGCCCTTTTAAAATACCCCGGAGAAGAAATTGAAACGTGTGAATCTGATCAGCGATGTTGTGCGCCGGATCTTTGCGAAAAAAGTAAAGCGCATTCTCTGCCATCGCAAA
>CAYUVM010000060.1:0-12601 GCA_964447935.1 uncultured Cytophagia bacterium
TTTTGGTCAAAACCCTTTATTTTAAAAAATGTAAAAAAATCGGCTTGCTTTTTCAATTTTTTCCATTATACTTTTTCTAAAAACGCAAACCCCGTTTCGGAAAATTTTCTCACCAACTGTCAAGGAAGGCATGAAAACCGGATTTCATATTTTTATTGCCGTCATCTTTTTGAGTTGCGCCGCCAAACCGCGATTCCAAACCAACGATCAAGGGGAGTTACCGTCGGATGAAATCGAAACCGTCTCCGGGAAGGTCGACGTCGATCCCGAGCCGGTCGGCGGCATGGAAGCGATTCAGGAAGTGCTGCGCGAGCCGGAAGAAGTTGTCAAGGGCAGCAAAGAAGGCTGGGTGATGGTCGAAGTGACGATCAATGCGAGTGGACGCGTGATGTCAACTAAAATCGCGCAAAGCTCCGGTTTTGCCGGAATGGACTCCGAAGCGCTGATGGCGGTGGCGCGCGTGCCGTGGAAACCGGCGCGAAAACGCGGTGCCCCGATCACCGCCACGGTGCGGGTACCGGTGGTGTTTGCAAAGAAATGAACCGCAGGAAGTTTAGTTGAACGAAACGGCGTTGCTTTGCCGACGAGCTTTATGAACTGCTTGCTTCAGGGAAGCGGTAAATCGGCTTTCATGATTGTGTATACACCGGAAGTGTGAGCTTGATGAACAATTACGGCAGAACATTCCTTTCCGGCGGCGGACCCGAAGTTAAAAATTCCGCCAAGGCATAACACACCACGCCGCCGCCGAGCGCTATTAAAGCATAGCGATAATCTATATTTCGGCATTTCTGCGGCAAAAGATTTTTCAACAGGGAATCCGCCGCCACGGCCATACCGGTTTGAATAAAGTCTTTAAAAGTGCCGCCGAAGGCATCTTCATATTCAGGGGTGGTATTGCGGGCGCAGGAGTTAAAACGCCGAAAAAGCGCCTGCGCCAAACCCCCAAGTTTTTCTATATTGACTACCAGAAAATAATCCACTTCGAGTTTTACGGCGGCATCAAGATAAGCGGCAGGATTAGTGAGTTTTGCAATATCAACGCCTCTTTTTTGAAGATCCTTTTGCCTTTTTTCAACATACAGAACCGATTTCAAACTGTCGCTTTTTTGATCGAACAAAAGACGCAGTCCGGTTTCGGCTTGGCGCAACTCAGTCGAATCAAAACCGGCAGCAGTAATCAAAATAGCGATTTTGACTTTTGGGGGCGCCGGGCGGGCGGAGACGGCTGCTACATAGCCGCAAACACAGAGCCCAAAGATTGTTGATAGCGTATGCGAACGTCGCAACATCATAAGATAGTTTTATTTGATGAGCAAAACTTTTTGGGTTTCCTGGAATTGCCCGGCTTTGAATTTGTAGAAATATCCGCCGCTAGGCACGGCCTGCCCTTGTTCATTTTGGCCATCCCAGACCTTCGTGTGAAATCCCAGCGGCATCTCCTCGTCTTTGATCAAGTCACGAATCAATTCGCCTTTGAGGCTGTAGATTCGCAACGAAACGCGTGTCGAATTACGCAAGCTGAATTGTATCGTCGTCGCGGCATTGAACGGGTTTGGAAAATTTTGGGTCGTGGCAAAATCGGCCGGAGACTTATCGGCATTCACGCCGGTTCGCGCCACTAAACGAAAAGCGTAGCGATACGCTTCCTGCGCTGGGTAGCGAAAACGATAAACCGGCCGGCGGCGCAAGTCGATTTGTATAGGCTCCATCGGCTCCGACAGGGTTTCATCGATCAACCAAACGACGCCATACTCCGGCGGCACCGCCTGCACGTCAAAATTCAATTGCAGCGCTTTGCCGAAAATGGTAGATTGCACTTCGAAGCGCCATTCATAGCCGTCAGCCGAAGGCGGCCGAATATCGGTGGCGTAAAAATCGGCGTGCTTGCGCCATTGACGGTGCGGGAAATACGCGGCCACGTAGGCCCTCTCGACGGGCAGTGTTTTCAATTGCTCGTGCGGATCCCATTCAACCGCCGCGTCGGCCGCGACGCCGGCGAAACTCAGGGCGTCATAAACGGTGTCTCTCGCCGTTACCCCAGAGGCGCGAATTGGAATGCTCCAATTCACATTTCGATTACCGGCAAGCGGCTTTGCATTGCTTGACGACATCGCTTCGGCTACCGGCCAAATCACCAACTGTTTTGGATCTTCGTCGTGAATCTTGATGGCCAGGCCTTTCCAGGGTTTAAATTGGAAGGCCGGCGTCACCGGCTGCCACGCGCCGTCATAAGTGTAAGCGTGGTTCAAAAAATCACCGAGCGAGGAATTTTGAAATGGAATGGCAAAATTAAACGGGCTGGCCACGAAATTCCAGCCTTTGCGCAAACCGATCACGAAAGGCTCGCCGGTGTTAGCCGAGTTCCCGCGCGGATTTTTTAGAACAACGTTGTTGCGGGACAGGAGAAACATGGCGTTGCCTGGTTTAAACTTGCCTTCGTGCGGATACTCGCGCAAGGGCCGCAAAGAATCGGAACTCAACGAATCAATGTCACGCAAACGAAAGCGTGTGGAGTCGTTGAGCTCGAAAGCGTCGCCCAAAATATCTTGTGCCCAAGTTTCCGGAAAAGACAACGGAAACGAACGCAGACGATTGGCCGTGGTTCGAGCGCCGCCGTCATGCTTTTCTTCCAGCGCCTCGGCGGCAATCGCCACGGGCACGGAGTGATATAAGCCCTCGGCTTCGGGAAAGCGTTTGCTGTTGTTGGCGCGGTCTTTCGCAATGATATAATAAGCCGCGCCGTTCATGGTGATAACACGGGCTGGAAGCGCGGTCATTGCCGCGAAGGCATTCAAACGCTGCTCAGTGAACTTCAACTCTCCGCCGGCGCGATAGAACAAGGTGACCGACTCCATTTGCGAAAGGCTGTCGCTCGCTTCAATCGTGATTGGCACGGGCTGCCCAATTTGCGCCAGGTTTTCCGGCGGTTTATGCTTAAGCGCGGGCGGCGCGTTATCGAAGCGAATCGTATCAACGGCAAAGTTTTTGAAATCAACGTTTCCAAAGCGATCGGCCAGCCAGACGTAAACGGGGTACTTGCCGGACTGCGGTGAACCGTTGCGGTTACGCGGCGCGCTGACACGCAATTGGGCTGAGCCGATCAAAGAAAGGCTGGCGTCTTTGTCCTCGTTGGAAATCGGGGCTTTGCCGCCTACTTTATAGCTAACACTCCTTACCCCGCTCGAATCGGGAGGATTGTTCCAGATGAATACAAAAATATTCGTTGTATTGCGCCACCCTTGGGTTGAATCTGCAAGCGAAAAGTTTTCCGGCGCACCGGGCGGCTTGTCGTCCACCTCACCAAGACCGCGCAGAATTATCTCGTAGTTCGGCGGATTGGTGACGCTGCTTCGTGCTTGTAAAATCGCCGTGTGGTCGCCATTGCCTTTGGGCGCAAAGCTCAAACAAATTTGCACGCTGCCGCGCGGCGGAATCGTTTCGCCCGGCTTCGGCGCGCAAATTGAAAAGCCAGCGCGAGCGTCATTGAGAATTTGGAGACTCTGCAAAGGCAGCGGACAATCGCTGTCGTTGCGAATAATGCAAACTTGGGATGACGTATCTTTGACCAACGTTTTTTTGAAACCAACATTCTTGTCGCCGCCGAATTGCGCTAACTGGCGTGTTGCCGTAAAAACCACGACGGAATCCTTTACAGATTCATGGGGCCGATATATTCTGGCTTCAACTTTCTGCGCCATAGTCTCCGTTCCCAATTTCCAAAAGGCTTGCGCCATGCCGTCGCTGCCGGTTGGAGCTGTATTGATATCGAGGCTCCCGCCGCCGGCAACAATATGAAAATCTATGCGTTGACCGGTGAAGGAAGAAGCGTATTGGTCCAGAACCCGAACGCGCAGCGGTAAGGGCAATGTGCTGCCGGCGCACCCCGGTTGTCCATCGCCAGATTCTCGCACCAGTTTCTTGGCATAAGGTGGCTGCGGGCGAACAACGTAAAGCGCGCCGTAGCCGGGAATATAGATCGTGCCGTCCGCCCCAAAGGCCGGAGATTGTCTGATCGCTGCATCGATGCTTAACGGCAGACGAAACATCTCTCTATGATCCGGCCCAAACCCAAAGAACTCACTTGCCGTGGCCACTAGATAGATGCGACCCAACGCGTCAATCACCGGTATGCTGGTGAAAGTCGCACGGTTTATTGACGACAGTTCATTTCCATCATTTGCAATATCGAGTACTTTAAGCACATCATCGCTGCCAAGCAAATAGAGCCTGCCATCCGGACTGAGCGCCGGCGGTTTGTCCGAATTAAAAACCTGCTCATTGCGAAACCATTTACGAGTGCCGTTATCGGCGTTAAAGGCCATGACGAAAGGAGCCGTTTTCGAGCCAACAAAAATGAGACCGGAGCTCGCCATAATCCATTCGAAGTTACCGGTACCCGGATGACTCATGTGGCCATCCAAATTCTGGACCGAAGAACCGTCTTTATAAAAGGCGTAGACTTGGGGCCCGCGCGCAACATATATTCGGTCACTGTCGTCGATAGTTGGCGTGACGCTCGGCCCGAAATTATTCAGAGGAAATGGATCGACGAGCCGTTTTCCATTCTTGCTGAAGACGCAAAAAAAACCGCTACTCGTAACGACATAAATGCTGCCACCATCTGCGCTGACACTTGCCGAACTGGTTATAGCATCGTCCCCTTTCGGTTGCACGCTCCAACGTTCCGTGCCGTCAGTCGTATTAATCGCATAAAACCAGCCTGCGGTTGAACCCACATAAATGACCTCATCTTTGCCGGCGACGGGCGGCGCTTTAAATGTACCGGTACGGATATCGAATTTATACTGCCGGCCGCTTTTGAGATGCTCGATATAAATTGTGCGGCGATCCCAAAAGTTATAGACCAGCGTGCTGTCATTTGCCAGAATTGGCGAGAGCATCTCTTGACCGACCTCTTGTTCGACTTCAAGGACTATCGGCAAATCCGGAATTTGCGGGCCGGCAATCTCAGCGCGTCCGGCTAAATTTTTTTTGCCGCGATACGTCGGCCACGAACTGTCACTGGGATGCAATTGCGCGCGGCTTTCGTTTAAAAAATAGGGCCGTAAAGCGGCTAAAACGAGAAAGGCGGCGGCAATAATAACAAAATTTCGAGTTGAGTGAATTTTCATATAAAAATCTGCTGCAATTCGTTATCTTAAAGTGGAGGAAAACCTTCAGCAATAATCACTCCCGGTACGGCTTCACGACGCGAAAACCGACGGCAAAACTGCGGAGGCCGGGCTTCACCCGCTCAAGATTTGAAGCGCGGATTTGCTCTAAGGTGAAAAGCCAAGAGCCACCTCGTATAATGCGAGAACCCGTCGAATCCAGCCGGTTTTTCGCCGACCAATTGCCGTCCAGCGCAACCTCGCCGCACCATTCCCAAACATTGCCCCAAATGCCTTTTAAGCCCAACGCATCAGCCGGAAGCTCATCCACTGGCGCTAGTTTCGGCCATTGGTCAAAACTGTCATTACGCCCGTGAAAATTGCCGGTTATCGAAATGTGGTTTTGGTACCGATGGGCTGCTCCCTGCGCAGCCCATTCCCATTCCTCTGCCGTTGGCAAGCGATAGCGCTTCCCTCCTTTTTCTCTTAACCAATCACAAAAAGCTTTGGCGCCCTCCCAACTTACAGTAACCACCGGATAATTACCAAAACCCGCTTTCGGCACATAAATTCCATCCTTTTTTTTAATCAGACAAAATTCATTATCAAGCTCCAGAAATTGTCCGATCTCTGCCTCCGTCTTATCCTTTAAGAACTCGCAAAATTGTGCATTGGTAACTTCCGTCTTACTCATACAAAAATTGTCAATTTTTGCTACGCGCCGGAAGTTCTTTTCGGCCGTTTCATCATCGAATTGTTCGCTGCCGGCCATTTCGCCGCTAGGGATATAGATCATATCCAGCTTGATTTTTGATTCCACGCCCCACAGGCGATAATAGAAAATCGGTTTTTTTTCATCGCATTCATCGATTCGCGCTATAAAAGGGCATGAAAAGTTTGTTTTAAAATAAAGGTTCTGCTGTCCGCAGGGAATTAAATACCAAAGGATATTTGCTCGTGACTTCAAGCTGCCGAATTTTGTTATTCTTTCACGCACATTGCTTTTGACCTCGATCTGATCAATATTCGTCTGCACGATCACTAAGCCATCGTTTAGATTTTCTTCTTTTTCATCCTGCAACAACTTTTCCGCCTCTTCAATTAAGCCCGCGTCGGGATTGAAAGTCTCGCCTTTTATTTCAGCATAATTCTTCAAAGGCAGCGGTTGTGAAAAAGCTTTCTCCCATAAGATGGCGGCGAATAAAAATAAAATAAGCAAGCCCATGCTCATGTTCCGGTCGATTGCAAAGATCGGGTATCGATGATATAATTTCAATCGTGATAAAAGAGGAAGCCGGCGCATGGTCACGCTACTTTTCATTAACAATGAATAGCAATTTATTTAAGGCGTAGATCCTTTAATTTAGGCTCTGCTGCTCTCGTAAATATAAAATACAGGGTCTTGGGTATTTGATCGTCGCCAAAACGAATCGTTATTGGACCAACCGCAATCTGGTTCTCTTCAGAAGCAATTTGCGTCTCGATCGCGCGCTTTTCGATAAAAGCGCCTTTATTGCGGAAAGCTTGCGAAAACACGACTAAACCGTCGGCCGTCAGAATGTCGCTTATGCCGGAAAAATTTTTGTCCTTGCGCGTGTCGACATAATGATGATTGAGCGCCGTCAGGATTCGCGCCGTTCTGTCGATGTAATTTTGGCCATACTCGTTTCGAGCCACACCGACGATCACATTATGAGAATCCGGGCTGGGAAACGCGAGTTTTGGGGGAGGCAGCGGCCCGGGGTTAATTTTGCTAGACAGCTTTACAGACGTAGCGCCCGACTTTCTAATTTTTGGCGTACCCGCTACAGGAGTTATTGCCGCGGCTGTAAGTGTATCTTTTGCACTATTTCCCGCAAACGCTTCTCCCGCAAAAGTTATTTTGACGGAATCCGAATACTGCATTCCCGGGAAGCCCACCTGCATCCAATGCGTGCCATTACGAATCAGCGCCGCAGGCGGACTTTGCGCTTTCAAACGAAAACTCCATTGTGGCGGCTGGCTGGCGGAGATAATTTCTCCGGCCTCGATGAATGGTTGTCCATCAAACTCCACATTTAACGGCGTACGCCGTGCAGCAGCCTCATTTTGCGAAACGATAATGATCGCAGAATCCGGATGCGTGTCGGGATTCTTGATTTTAAATTGCGGCGCATCTGTCGCAACGAAAATTATATCGAAAGGAGGCGCTGAAAGCGGCATATTCGGAAAGCCAACGCTCATTTGATGGGGGCCGTATTTAATTTGAGAAGCATTTGGGCTATGATCTTTCAGGCGAAAAGCCCACCGCGTCGACTGGCTTTGAGGGATTATTTTGCCGGCGCCGCTGAATAATAAACCATCAAATTGAATATTTAACGGAACATTGCGCGAAGCGGCCTCGTTTGCTGCGGTGATTATGATGACAGAATCCGGGGTGATTTGAGAATTACTAATCTCAAATTGCGGCGACAGCGTTTGAGATTTCTCATCTTTGTATATTACATAGGCGAATCCCAATACAGTCACAATAGCCACAACCACTGCAGCAGCAGTATTCACAACCTTGTGTTTATCTTTTTTAATTTCTCCGTTTGCCGGCATGGTGCTCGCTACTTGCGATAATGGTTTTTTAGCTTGACTTTCCGGCTTTATCTCTGGCGATGGCGTTGGAGACAGTGGGCTCTTGGCATCATTTTTTTGAGCTTTCGCGTCAACCATCGGAAGATGTCCATTGCTCAAATGGCCATTTTCGGTTTCAAGCGCCGGCTTGGTCGCGTCGGTTTTTGGCAAATCCATTTCCCGGTCCTTTTCATTCGGCTCTGTGGCTATGGCAATGGCGGCAATTTCTTGCAGCGGTTGCAGCCGCTCCTTTTCATGGTCAGGTTTTTCAGGATCAGGATTCATAAAACTCTTCCAGCGGAGTAAAATGTGAAAATTCTACGACAACACTGCTTTTTTATCGCTGTTAAGATGCCAACATGCCACTCCTTTGGAGTTCACTGCGCTTCACGATCATATTACTATAAAAAGTCCACTTCTACCGGAGTGGCTGAAGCGATTTTTTATTTCAAAAAATTGAATCGCTCCGTTTAGGAAAAATAAAACCACTCTGAAGGCACTATAAAAAGCCCAACCATCCGCCGGCAACAGCCACTTATGGAAATAAACGGCGAATAGCTGTAAGCTCTTTTTTTTACAGGCCAGAAACGGGTTGACAGACCGCTACAAATTCAATTAATGGGATATTACGCTTCTGCTTGGTTGCATTGCGTGACGGTTGCACGCGCAAGCGGTAAGAAAATACGCCGCAATGGGCACGCAGAAACACGCTGCAAGTTCCCCACCGGCAACGTTGGATAATATAATTGAAAAATTTCAGAATGTCAAGAAAAACCGGAGCAAAAATGTGACAAACAAAAATGTGACGCAATAATATTGTGACAATTCGTTAAATTACCTGTTGTGTGTGCTTTGCTGGTACTTATCGACGCGCATTCAAGTTTCATAAAGTTTAAGACATGAAAAGTATGCCATGAAAAGTATGCCTTGATTTTTTAACCATTTATAACTATTTTTTACGCTCAAACATCAAAACAGGTTCCTATGGCCGCCTATCATCTCGACTGCAAAGATCATCTCGGTATTTTGCATCTCCATGCCAGCAGCGCCAATGCGATGAATGATCGCGTTTTGCAGGCGCTGACTCAGGGTTTGGCCGCAGCCCGCGCGGCAAATTTGCGCGGTTTGATTTTAACCGGCTATGAGCGCTTCTTTTCCGCCGGGCTGGACTTACTCACAGTATATGATTTCGACCGCGAACAAATGCGCCGTTTCATCGCGCATTGGGAAAACACGATGATCGAATTGTTTGCTTTTCCGCGGCCCGTCGTGGCGGCGATCAACGGCGCCGCGGCGGCGGGCGGTTGCCTCATGGCGCTGGCGTGTGATTATCGGGTGATGGCTAAAGAAGCGCGAATAGGCATGACCGGCATTCGGCTGGGCATTGCTTTGCCGGCGGCGGCGCTGGAAATTTTTCGCGACGTGGTGCCGGCGGCAAATTCCGCTTCCGTGCTTTTCAGCGGAAAACTTTTTGATGCCGAGGAGGCACTGAAATTAGGGTTGATCAACGAGACGGTGCGATCGGCAGATCTGCTCGCCACGACATTACAAAAATTACATGAATTGAGTCAATATGGCGAAAGTTCCGTGGCTTCTCTCAAAACCGCGCTACGGCAAAACACGCTAACCAGAATCCAACACAATGCCGAAAAAATGCGCAACGAGTTTCTGGAGATTTGGTTCAGTCCGGCAGCAAGGAAGAAGCTCGAGGAAATCCGTGATGAATTGCTGAACAAAAAGCAGTTGTAGAAACAGTTCGTGTTCAATTATCAGCAGCCAGCGGCACTTGCTCACTAAACATTGAACAACTTACCGAATGACTTTCCCGCCATCAACGACAAGCGTTTGCCCCGTGATATAACCCGCCAGATCAGAAGCAAGAAAAAGAATCGTGCCCGCCACTTCTTCGGGAAGGCCCCAACGCTGCAGCGGCGACTCCGTGGTCAACTGTTGCTTTTGCACTTCACTTAATTGATGATACCAGCCGCTGGCAATATTGCCGGGGGCGACGGCATTGGCGCGAATGCCGTGCGGCGCATATTCGCGCGCGAGGTCGCGCATTAATCCCAAGACGCCTGCCTTCGCCTCGGTGTACGGCGTGCCATGATAACCGGCGAGCGCCGGCGTTGAACTGATGTAAAGCAAATTACCGCGGCGGTGGGGCACCATCATTTTGAGCGCGAAATGGCTGCAATAACGCGCGCCATCAAGATCAACGGCGCGAACTTGTTGGAACCCGGTGACCACATCGCTTGCATTCATTTCATGCAGCGGCGTGTTCCACCATTCGTCCACCAGCGGATAACCGGCGCAACAAACGAGAACGTCGAGACGATGGCTGCTCCAGTTTTGCAAAGCTTCGAACATTTTACGAACCGCCAGAAAATCCGTAACATCCGCGGGTGCCGCAAGCGTCCGCACGCCGAATTGTTGTTGCAGTGTAGCGGCGCATTGATTGGTTTCTTCTTCCAAACGGCCATTCACGGCGATGGCAGCGCCGCAACGCGCAAACAGCTCAGCCGTGGCGCGGCCGATCCCACGACACGCGCCGGTGATCAGCACAACACGATCGCGCAGGCCAGGCAGCGCTAAAACTTCAAAGACGGGAAGCGGCTCAGTCATAATGATGAATGAGGATAAAATCGTTTATATTTTCTGTAGCGTTTGGCGCGGAAAGAGGCGGCGGAGGAAATGGAGGCAAACTGGCGCGGTCGCACCGAAGTAGCCGAGATCAAAAATGGCGCAAGCCAGGGCATACCATGACGGCACAAGATCGGTTGCGAGCGGCAGCGTGAAAATATGCAAGGCGTCCCACAAACCATGAACCCCGATTAAAAGACTCGTCAGCAGCAGCCTTGGCGCAACGCTGTTATATCGCGTGAGAATGAGAAAACTAATAAGCTGGCCGTTAAAAAAAATTTCGAGGGGCGTGCTCGGGTGATTGGGCGCAGCGAAAGCAAATGCTAAATAAATGCCGCACATGCCGACGGCTATCCAAGCCGCCCAATTCACGCCGCGCCGCAACGCGCCTTCATCGCCGCGCCAACCGCGATAAATAAAAGTCAGCGCAGCGCCGAATACGGGTAGGGAGCTGAGAATAACGAACGCCAGCAAAAAAGAAATAGCCATCACCTCGACCTAAAATAAAAAGTGCGCCTTACGCAGCAGAACACTTTTGCAAACTTTAAACACCCAGCTTATTGACCATCGCCAAAATCGCCTCGTAATCGGGATGCTTTCCTATTTCCGGCACATATTCGGCATATTGCACGATGCTGTTTTTATCGACGACAAAAACAGCGCGCCAGAGAAAGCCGGTCTCCTTCACGAAAACGCCGTAGGCTCGGCCGAACGAATGGTCGCGATGATCGGCGAGAATCTTCACTTTGTCAACATTCGTCATGCCGCACCAGCGCTTTTGCGCGAAGGGCAAATCGCAGCTTACGGTGACGAAATTGACTTTGTCGCCAAACTTCGCGGCTTCGTCGTTGAAGCGCTTGGTTTCAGCATCGCACACGCTGGTATCAAGCGAAGGCACCGTGGCGAACACGGTGGTTTTACCTCGCAGGGCGTCGGCGCTGACTTCGGTGAAATCCTGCGCCAGGACGATGAACGCGGGCGCTTTATCGCCGGCTTTGATTTCGGGGCCGGCAAGATAGACGTTGCGATTTCTAAAACTGTAAAACTCCTTGCGTTCTCCAGCCATGATTTTCCCATTCCTTGTTCAAGTTTGTAGTAACACCTTCAAGCGTTCAAGCTTTAAAAATTCACGAAACTTCTTTGCCCTCAAGATATTACGCCTAAAGACGTTACTACAAATCAAATAAACAACAAATCAAATAAACAACGGCGCGAGCACCAGCGTGATCGTGCTCAACAATTTGATCACCACGTGCAGCGACGGGCCGGCGGTGTCTTTGAACGGATCGCCGACAGTGTCGCCAACGACAGCGGCTTTATGCGCATCGGAACCTTTGCCGCCGTAGGCGCCGGTTTCGATGAATTTTTTAGCATTGTCCCACGCGCCGCCGCCGTTGTTGAGCATCGTCGCCATGAGAATGCCGGCCATCGTGCCGACCATCAGCATCGCGGCAACGGCCTCGGCGCCGATATTCATTTGTTTAAAAATCAGGCCGACGGCGATAGGCATGCCAACAGTCAAAATGCCCGGTAGCACCATTTGCTTCAGTGCCCCGGAGGTGACAATATCGACGCACTGACGATAATCCGGCTTGGAGGTGCCTTTTAAAATGCCGGGGTTTTCTTTGAACTGGCGGCGCACCTCATTGATCACGTAATAGGCCGCTTTGCCAACAGCACGAATAGCCAATGCCGAGAAGAGAAAGATAAGCATGGCGCCCAACAAACCGCCAACAAAAACTTCCGGTTTGGCGATGTCGACCGCAGCCAACGGCTTGCCGAAATTTTTCAATTCATCCAAATACGCCGAGAAGAGCAGAAAAGCGGCGAGCGCCGCACTGCCAATGGCATAACCCTTGGTCAACGCTTTCGTCGTATTGCCAACGGCGTCGAGACGATCGGTTTTGTGGCGTACTTCTTCCGGTTGTTGGCTCATTTCAATAATGCCGCCGGCATTATCCGCGATCGGGCCGAAGGTGTCCATGGCGAGAATATACGCGGCGGTGCCGAGCATGCCCATCGTGGCGACGGCGGTGCCGAACAAACCGGCGTTCGCAAGGCCGCTGTTTTGGCCGAGATAATAGGATGAAATAATCGCCACCGAAATCACCAGCACGGGCAATGCGGTGCATTCAAGGCCGACGGCAATGCCGGAGATGATCGTGGTCGCCGGGCCGGTTTGCGAAGCCTCGGCGATTTCTTTCACCGGGCGATATTTGTATTCGGTATAATACTGCGTGATGTAA
>CAYUVM010000061.1:0-12559 GCA_964447935.1 uncultured Cytophagia bacterium
TGCCCGGCAATTCCGCGCGCACGATGAAACTCTCTTTGTTTTCGACCACGTCAACACGCGGGGCATACGTGATGGCACTTTCTTCACCTGTAAACACATCGCGAAATAACGGGCGCTCGAAAACCGAGAAAAATGAAGGAACCGGGGCCAGGTTGAATTTGGTTAACATGATAACATCTCCTGTAAAGATTTATGGGTTCAGTTTTTTGTTTATCACTTCGTGACTGCACCCAGTCCTTTTGCAACCGCTGTGCCATTGTGTTTTAAGTCATTGTGTCGTAAATTATTTTATGTTGTTGTCATTTCAACATGCATTTCTGCCAGGCATTGACAGGGTGGCGGGAGAGTTTGCAATTATTACAAACTCAAATGACGAATTGACAGGCCTATTTCGCAGTCAAAACAGGCGGAAGCGTTATGGGAAAATTTGTTTGTGGTGATAAACCCAGCGCGGGCAAGCCGAGTCCCCAAAGTTAATCGCGCACTGAACTGGAATTCTTACTCGCGGGTGACAAACCTAAGTTTGCCATTAACTTCGAAATTGCATTTGGTAAAGCTTTTGATAAATCCCTTGTTGCGCCAGCAATTCTTCGTGTGTGCCGCGCTGCACAATGCGGCCTTGATCGAGCACGACGATTTGATGCGCATGCAAAATGGTGGAGAGCCGATGCGCGATGACAAAAGAAGTCCGATTGATCATCAAGCGTTCGATCGCCTGCTGCACCAGCATTTCACTCTCGCTATCGAGCGCCGAAGTGGCTTCGTCGAGAAGCAGAATCGGCGGATTTTTGAGCAACGCGCGCGCAATGGCGAGCCGTTGCCGTTGGCCGCCGGAAAGTTTGACGCCGCGTTCGCCAATCACCGTTTCGTATCCGTATTGCAGCTCGGTGATAAAGCGATGCGCGTTGGCGGCCTCCGCCGCTTGAATGATTTTTTCTTGCGTAATCTCCTGCAAGCCGTACGCGATGTTATTGCGCACCGTATCGTGAAAGAGAATGGTTTCCTGCGTCACGATGCCCATCAAGCGGCGCAAGCTTTTGACGTCGATTTCGCGCAGATCGGTGTTGTCAATTAAAATGCGGCCCTGTTGCGGATCATAAAACCGCGGCAGCAAGTCCACCAGGGTCGATTTGCCCGCCCCGCTGGGGCCGACGAGCGCGAGAATCTCGCCTTTTTTCACCGCGACGGAAATGTTTTGCAAAATTTCAATCGGCTTTCCGGAAGCTTCATTTTCATAAGCAAACCCCACGTCATCAAAGCGGATGCCGAGATTAAAATTTTCAATCTTGCTGGCGCCGGGCAATGAAACGACTTCCGGCGCCAGGTCGATGATTTCGAAAATACGGTCGCCGGCGGCCGCGGCTTCCTGCAAGCGATTGTTCACCGAGGACAACTCTTTAATCGGCTGCATCAACGAAAAAATGACGAGCAAAAAAAGAATGAAATCGCCTGGCGACAGCCCGTTGCCGCTCAACACCTGTTGGCCGCCGAACCACAAAATCCCGACGCCAACGATGGCGCTCAAGAACTCCGTCATCGGACCGGCGAGCTTGCTGACGCGCGTGATATGCAGCAGTGATTTAAAATAATCGCTGGCAACCTGTTGAAATTTGCGCTGTTCAAATTCTTCCATCGCAAAGGCTTTCACCACCCGCACGCCGCTGATGGTTTCCTGCAACACCGAAGTGACCTCCGCCATTTTTTCCTGCGAGAGCGTCGAGGCACGGCGCAGGCGCGAGCCGATAAAGCCGATAATCGCCATGCTGGTTGGCAAAATGACGAGCGCGATCAAAGTCAGCCGCCAGCTTAAATACAGCGCCATGCCGAGATACACCACAATCAACAGCGGATTCTTGATTAACGTCACAAAACTGGCGGAGACGCCGCCGTTGACCAGCGTCACGTCGTTGGTGATGCGTGAGATCAATTGCCCGGTGCGGGTGCGATGGAAATAACCCAATGACAACTCATTGAGATGCCGGTACAAATCATTGCGAATATCTTTAATGATGCCTTGCTCGACATGGGCCATCCAGTAGGCCTGGAGATAATCGAATAAGCTTTTAAAAAAAATCAAGCCGAGAATAACGCCGCACAACCGCAGCAGCGCCAGCCGGCGATCACCCGCCAGCAACCAGGTTTCGATCTGCGTTTTAAAGGCGGTTATTTGGTCGCCTAAAGTTTGGGGAACTTGCAATACTGGCGACGTGGCGGCATTTTCGCCAGCGACGTTGAACAGGGTATTCAGAAATGGCACGATCGAAATTAACGACGCGCTGCTGAGGAGAGTAAAGGCCAGAATGCAGAGCAGGGAACCGGCCAGCGGCGCCCAGTAGGGTTTCACATAACGGAGAATACGGCGGTAGGTTTTCATTTGCCGTTTTTTTTCTTCTCGTCGATCTCTTCAAACTTCGCATCTTCCACATTCATCTTGGAAAGATCGAGCGCCTGCTGGCGGTTTTTGCCTTTCACCTGATTTTGCCCGTTTTGCGGCGGCCGGCTAAATACGAGCGTTTTAATGACGCGATAGGCGAGATAAACCACGCCGACCCAAAACAAGAAACGCAGCAACATAAGAATATTCCTCGACACCCTTCGACTTCGTTCGGGGTGATGGTGTTAATTTGCTGACTTCGGACCAACCAAACCTACTTCGCCGGCGAATAATATTGCACCCCGGAAATGGGGCGATGCAGTTGGGCGAGCAGACTTTCAAAATCCTGCGCGTTGTGCACAAAATCAATTTCGGTGGCATTAACCACCAGCAACGGCGTAGCGGTATAATTGAAGAAGAAACGATTATAGGCTTCGTTCAAATCGCGAATATAACTTTCCGCCATCGGTTTTTCGTAGCTGCGGTTGCGTTGCCGGATGTTCGTCATCAGCCGCTCGGTGCTGGATTGCAAATAAACGACCAGATCCGGCGGCGGAATGTCGCGTTCCAACAGGCGGGCGACTTTGTCATAAAGCGACAGCTCGCGCTCATCGAGCGTGAGCGAGGCAAAAATGCGATCTTTGGCGAACAAGTAATCGGCGATGAGCAATTCATGAAACAGGTCACGCTGCGGAATTTCCTGCTGCTGACGATAGCGGCTGAGCAAAAAAAACATTTGCGTGGAAAACGCAAAGTGGCGCGGGTCGCGATAAAAATCCGGCAGAAACGGATTTTCGTCATGCGGCTCGAGCAACAAGCGGCCGCCGAAACGCTCGGTGATAAGTGTCGCCAGACTTGTTTTGCCGGCGCCGATGACGCCCTCGATGGCGATATATTGCAGTCGCAACGTGATACCTCAATGGTTCGAAAAATAATTGACGGGCGTTTGTCGCCGCGCGCGGCGGAAAGCTTTCGCCGGTTCAGCGGCCAACCAGCATTTCATCTCAATAGCGCAATTTTTTCAGCACAAATGGCGGTATGCTCGCGACCAGCCAATGTAGGGCTGAGAAGTTTTTATCACCAACCGTTGTTCAATGGTCGAACGCAACTGAGATCGGAGCAGCGTTCCAGCAGCTTCTGCACGGTCGCGTTAAAGCCAACCACTTCAAACTCCGGCGCGATGGCCGCCCACGGCACGAGCACGAAGCGCCGGCGATGTAATTCGGGATGCGGCAATTGCAAAGACGCCGTTTGGCTTTGAACCGCGCCAAACGCCAGCAAATCCAAATCAATATTGCGCGGGCCCCACCGTTCATGGCGTTCGCGGCCCAACGCCAGCTCGATTTGCAAAAGCCGCGCGAGCAGAGCTGCCGGCGCCAATTCCGTGCGCAACTCGACCACCTGATTTAAAAACGCGGGCTGCTCGATCTTTCCGACCGGAGCCGTTTCATAAAGCGGCGAGACGCACAGGAGACTCATCACCTCTGAAGCGCTCAACTTTTCCCGCGCCTGCTGCAACCAATTGGCTCGGTCACCCAAATTGGAACCGAGGGCGACGAAAACGCGGCCAACATTGGTTAACCGGAATTCGCGTTCCGTTTGACCACGGGCGACGGAAGACGAATTACTTTTTTTGCCGTACAATCTCAACCTCGATACCATCACAGATGCCGGGCACGGGCGAGTTGGGTTTGCGCAAGTTCACGCGCAATTCGGTAACCGGATACTTGCGCAACAGCGCCGCGGCGATGGTCTCGGCCAGCGTCTCCACGAGCTTGAAACTTTTTTTGGTAACGATGGTTTCGACGATCTGATAGACTTTATACAGGTCAATTGTATCTTTGATGTTATCTGATTGCGCCGCGGGTGAAATGTCAAAGACAAATTCGACGTCCACCTCGAAGCGCTGGCCGACCTGGCGTTCCTCATCCCAAACGCCATGATAACCGCGAAACACCATTTTATTTAAGCGCAGATAGTCTCGGGGCATAGTAAAAGATAAAGATAAATTTGGGCTTCGGTTGACTGGCCAAGCAACAAAGCTCAAATTTATCAAATGCGGGCGGGAATGTCAAGAGAAATGTCCGGTTGTTTGTAAACGGTTATTTGTAAATGGCAAGCATGCAATGGAAGGTATAAAAGTTTGTTTTTTGCAAGACATATAAGGAGAATTTGTAATTTAAACTCAACTTCCCCCAAACGTGACTGCTGTCAATTCCAATCAAAAATGCATCGATCACCTGCAAATGCGCTATTTCTCCGCGTCCGGCGCGCCAGTGGTCGCCCAACCGTGAGTTTGCTTTACCCAGCTTCAAGTATATCAATCAGAAAACTTCAGAAGCGAATGATGAATTGGTGACGCTGCCTTCGTTCAAGTGGGGTAAGCTAGATGCTAAGCTTTGGTCCGTCAATCAGCTGGATAAAATTAGGCATGATCTTAACCGTTTGGAGAAAACTGGCGCTTTTGAGCGTCTGACAAAACACCTTAAAATAGCGGCATGAGTGCGGAATATTTGAAGTGAGTTGTCCCAGCTTTACCGTTTTCTTTCTGCTACAAAAGACGAAAAAGAAACAATACGACAATAGTGAGTATAGTTGCTTTAACCAAAGGGGTAATAGCCAAAGCGATACGATCAATACTGTCTTCGGTTTCCATCTTGAGAACTTCCGCTTTTAATCTTTCGGCTTCGATCCTCAATTGTTCAAAAGATTTTTGTGTTTCAGTTTGATTCATCGATCTACCCTATACTTCCTTGTTAAAGTTTCTTCATGATAATTCAGAATTCAGTTTCAAACAAATTTCCTCTAAAAGGCATAAAAGTCAACTTCCATGATCCTTTTCTGGGATCATTTAGCGAACGCGCTGCATAAAATAAATAGCTTATCGAGAACGTTGTACAACCTAAAATATACCTTTGTAAATTTAAGGAGCCCTCTTTAAATTCAAGCCATAAGAAACCCCACAACCATGCAAAAGAAAATGCGCCTAGAATAAACCATATATGAGTAGGCATGGCTTGCCGAATTAAATCAAATCTATCACCGCGGGCATCATAGGCTTCGCAATACTGATGCAATAATTCAGATTTCAAACATTCTTGCGCATTATCATCCTTTTGTATCATTCTGTCTACACAATTCCGAATTGACTGTATAAGAGGATAAGAAGATGATTTCGACCTATCGTCTTGGATTTGTAATTCCAAAATACACTTGGCATAAGCATATACCTGAACGAGAAGGCTTCCAAAAAGTCTCTTGTCGGGAAACATTTTGCCTGTTTGGAGTAATAGTTTTAAAGCATCTGCTTCTCGGTCAATTTCAGAGGTTATTTTGTTATGCCTTCTCCACGTTTCGCCAAGTATCACACTGAGTGCAAGAGCATAAAATACAGCATACCATTCAATAAAATTTTGAAGAAGGTTTTGATCAGTAGGTAACTTATTAAAAAGTCGGGTATTAATTTCCATTATTCCAAATAGAACGGCGACAAAAATCAATAAATCGTACCAAATAAAGATTTCCCACAGAACTCTCTTGCTCACTTTGTAACTTAGTATCAACAATACCGAAATTCTGGAGAATAACAATCTTAGCGATTTCATAAAGTTTTCCTCCCTGAGTTTGATAAACTAAGAATTTTAAATATGTTGACTTTTTATCAGAAATAAAATCTAAAAAATTAATAAAACATAAATTGAGCAATTCAATCTTTGCGATTAAAATCAAAGGATTTTGTTTCTGGCACAAATCGCTTAAACCAGAAGATTTTAGACAGCAATGGTAATAGTTGGTTAGTTCCCGACAAACAATGATACTATAATGCTTGAGAAGAAGAAAGTCAAGTGGAATTTTATCTTTTTAAAGGGGGACTCATTCAATTTCAGCTTTAATTCAAGTCCCCAAACGCGCTCAAAATTTTCATTGCCGCCATCAAGCCCGCGGTTTCGGCGCGCAAGCGGCGGGGGCCCAGGCCGAAGAAAGTGAGGCCAGCGTCGCGGGCGAGTTTGATTTCGTTATCGGAAAAGCCGCCTTCGGGGCCGATCAGTACCAAGCCAATGCGCGGTTGCGGGGCGCGAGTCACGAGTTGGGGTAGCGGATCGCCGGCGCCTTCGTTGGCCATCAAAACAAAATCAAATTCGCGTAAGCGGCCGGATTGGCCGGCGGCAAACGCGGCGGGCAAGGTCGAAGCGCGGCGGCACAGCGCGCCGAACATCACCGGCTCGCTGATGGCGGGACAAATCGAGCGGCAGCTTTGTTTCATGGCGGCGAGGGCGAGACGATGCCAGCGCTCATTTTTGCCGGGACCGGGATTCACTTCGCTACGTTCACAAATCAACGGAATGAAGGCGGAGACGCCGATCTCCGTGGCTTTCTCAATCACCCAATCAAAACGGTTGCCTTTCGGCACGGCCTGCGCGAGGGTAAGATGCACAAACGGCTCACCGAGCCGGCGCGATTTTTTGATGGGACGCAAACGCGTGACGGTTTTGCCGATTTCAAAAATTTCGCCTTCGGCGGCGAGGCCGGCGCCATCCACAACGGTGACGCGGTCGCCGATTTGATGGTGCAACACGCGCGTGAGATGCGCATGTTCATCACCGGCCAGCGTGATCGCGTCGGCAGTAAAATTCTCCGGCGGCGTGTAGAAAAATTCGCGACGAGACATTTTTCCAGTAACCAGTTTTCAGTTGGCAGTTTTCAGAAAAAATAACCTGTATTCAGTGATCACTGAACACTGAAATTAAAACGCCACGCCAATATCCGTAAACCACTCGTTTTGGCCGTCTTCATCGAACGCCAACTCGATGCGCAACAAATTAATATAAGGCAAATGAAAATGCAAGCCGGCGCCGTAGCCGAATTGCGGCGGCAAGACGCGGCGCGTACCGTCCAACGGCGGATCTTGAAACCAAACACGGCCGTAATCGGCAAAGATACCGGCACTGATGCCGAATTTCATGTTTTGCATGTACGAGCCGAACATCGGCACGTCGCTGATACTGAAATAACGCCACGACATCAATGGAAAGCGCAACTCGGCGCTGGCGAGCGTGAGATTTTCGCCCTCATTTTTATTAACATCGACCAGCCGGCTATTGATTTCTCGAATGCGACGGTTAAAATGGCCGCGTACCCGATTCGAGTAACCAAGAAACACGCGCTCGTAAATGGGAATTTTATTTTGCGCCTGATCTGTCATGGCACGCGCGCCAATGGAAACATTGCGATAAAGTTTTTTGTAACCGCGCAGGTCCGCGCCGTACCGCCAAAAATGCACATACTCGCTGTTGAAGCCGGTGCGCTGGCCCCACACCCGCATGAAAACCCCCGAACGCGGATACTCAAACAAATCGCGGCGATCATAGGTAAAGGACAATCCGGCGCTCGGCAGTCGGTCGCGGCCGGAGGGATCAAGTGTTTCGCCCGGCACGGGAGGATCGAATTGGAGTTGCGTGTAACCGAGGCTGAGATTGAGATACGTGAACAGGCCGAAACGTTTGCCAATGCTCCAACTGGCGCCAATACGATTTTCGTCAACATCCTGGCCGAGTTTTTCAAAACTACGGTTGCGATTGCGCTGCACGGCAAAGCGAAAGCGCGTGAGCATTTGCGCCGAACCGAAGATCCATGGGTTCGAGTAATCGACGGCAAACGCGGGATTGTAGCCAGCCCAACCGGAGAGCGCGGCGATTTCGTTGCGGCCACGAAAATTTGTATGCACGACACCCGCGCCGTATGAAGCTTTGTCCCAATCTTTTTCATTGATAAAAAAAATCGGAAATGGAAAGAGGTACAGCCGCTCGGTGACGCCGATGAGCAGATGCACGCCTTCCGGACTGTGCAGCGTGTCCAACTCGACGCGGTTGAACAGGCCGAGATTGAGAATGCGTTTCTGATCGGCCTGCAATGCCGCAACGTCAATCGTATCGCCGATCTGTGTTTTCATCTCGCGTTGAATAATTTGCGGCTTGGTGTGGCGGTTGCCGGAGATCAGAATTTTAGCAATGGGCGGTGTTGGGGTAAAAGGAAGAAATGTTAAGTTTTGCGCTGCCACAGTATCGGATTGTCCCCATGCCGATACCTGCATAGAAAAAAATAAAAAGAGTAAAAAGAAAAAACGTAAACGCATGATTGATCCTTTGCGCCCCCACAGCCGAAATTTTTCAAAAATCTGCTCAAGCGATATACAAAAATCTGTAAGCCGATTGAGTGGGTGGAGTTTTTAGAATTTATCCAAAATTCGAAACGTGACACGCCAATCGTCGCGGCTGCGGTCGGTGCGTTTGGCGAAGTCGACGCGCAGGATGCCTTCGGTGACGAGCAGGGAAAAACCGACGTCGCTACGGAGATCTTTGAGATCAAATTGGCCGAAGTCGAGCAGCCCGCGGTCGGGATCAAGCGGATCGGCAAACCACGCATAGCCGGTCTCGGTAAAAGCGCCGAGCGAAATGAGTTGCCAGAACGGCAGCTTGTTGATCAACGGAAGTTTTTGCAACAACCCGCCAAACGCGCGCTGGCCAATGACGTAATTGACATTGGCAAACAACAACCGATTGCCGATAAACTCCTTTTCGCGATAGCCGCGCAGGCTGCTGAGGCCGCCCAGCGAGAGCAAATGTTGGTGCGCAAAACTACCGCTGCGGCTACCGTACATAAATCGGGCAACGAATTTTTGATCGTTAAGCGTCGGCTGATAACGTTTGACGGTGAGAAATAAACCGTTGGTGGAAAAGTCATTGCTGGTGCGCTCGAAGTAGCCTTCAATCAGCCAGCCAAGATTGGGAAACACCGGATTGTCACGCCAGTCAAAGGCGCCGATGAGTTTGACGGCAAGCTCGTCGCCCTCGCCGATGCCGTACACGGTGTGGCGATTCGCCCGGGGATTGAGGGGGTACATCTTATCGCGACCGAACAAGCTCCAATTCGTGTTGCGCCGCAAGCTTTCGTAGCGATGCTGGCTGACTTCCAGGCGCAGCGTATGCACCTCGGCGAGTCCATAATCGAGGAAACCGCGCCCGCCTTTGCGGCCGTAAAAATCCATAAAATCTTCATGCTGAAAAATGCCGGCGAGTGAATTTTCAAACTCGCTGACGATCCAGCGGTCGTTGGTTTCCACTTTGTTAAAATATTCCGCGCCGAAGGTCAAACGGTTGGGCGTGGCAAAATTTTTCTGCACGCCGAGATTCCAGCGCGGGCGTTTTTTCTTTTCATTTTTAAAGCCGTAACCGAGATCGCCGTACAGCGACAGTCCGGCGGCAAAGCCGTCTTTGGCTTCCGGTTGGGGCTGATACTTGACGCCGAGATTAGGTGAAAAACCCTCGACGCGGTTAAAATGCGTGTTAGTGGAAAGCGTGAATTTTTTGGGCAGGTCATAACCAAAACTATTGGGAATCCGGTCGATTTTAAATTGCGCGATGGCGGATTGCGTTAACACCAAAAGAACAAACAGCGAAACATCTATTTTTTTCAGCATGCACAGGCTCCAATTCAATCCTTGAGCAGCGCCGGCTTTGGCGCGTAAATCAAGTTAAAAAATCTCGCCCGCAGAAGCAAGCAATCTTTTTGTTAAAACCGGTAAATCCAATTGCCGGATCGGTTCGTATTCTTGGTACAATGCTTTTAATCAACCGTTTTACTTACTCTAATTTTTAAGGAGAGTTTTATGCGCAGGTTTATGGTATTGGCGGCGATGTTGCTGGCCGGATTGGCGCTGGTGTTCATGCCGTCCGACCGCTACATCGACGCCTCGAGCCACCGCGAAGCGCCGTTGATCGCCAATGATCCTCTGGCAGACAACACCGATCTTTGGGTGTTCCGTTCGCCGGACAATAACAATGCGGTGACCATCGTGGCGGGTTACATCGGCCTCGAACTGCCGGAAGGCGGCCCGAATTGGACGACGTTTGCGGAAGGCGTGCGTTACGAGATTCACATCAAGAACAAGCCCTCGCAAGCGGAACTGGGCGCGGCCAAGGATGACATTACTTATCGTTTCACGTTTTCGCAGACCAACGAAGATCCAACGACGTTTTTCAATATTCGTTTGGGTAAACAAAATTTGAAGACGACCTACAAGTGTGAAAAAAGCATGGACGGCGGCGCGACGTTTACGACGATCGTCAGCAACGGCATTGTCCCGCCGAACTTTATCGGCCCGCGTTCAATCGCCAGCACCGCCGGATTGGGCAAGCCGTACACGCAGATTGTACAAGAAGCCATCAACACCAGTTCGCCAGACGGCGAAAGAATACTGGTCGGCCCGTTCGATGATCCGTTCTTTGTCGATCTTGGCGGCGTGTTCGATCTCGGCCAGACGCGCAAAGATTTTGGCAATGATCCGAGCAATCCCAATTTTGCCCGCGACGCCGTAGCCGGTTACAACGTCCATGCGATCGTGATGAACATCCCGATCAACAAGCTGCAAAAAGATGGCAAGCCCGCAAACGAAGGCGCGACCAGCATTCTTGATCCGGATTTCGTGATCGGGGTGTGGGCTTCTTCCAGCCGCCCGCGCGTGACCACGCTTTCGGCGCTTGGAGCCAAGCCGACCTACAGCAGTGACTACGTGCAAGTTTCTCGTCTCGGCATGCCGTTGACGAACGAAGCCGTGATTCCGATTGGCCAGAAAGACAAATGGAATGCGGTGACGCCGTACAGCAAAGAAGAGCAGGATTTCATCGTTCCTTATTTTGCCAATCCGGAGCTGGCGCTGTACATGGACGACAGCCAGTTCGGTGGTGCAGTGCCGGCACTTTCGGCGCTGCGTGTTCAAAGCCAATCATATCCAGCCATCGGCACGCTGCCGACGTACACCACGCCCGGTTTTGATTTTCGCAACGGCAAAGATGGCGCGTTTGCCGTGACGAAGCTGAATCCACCGCCGAACCTGGCAGGAACGGCGTTTGCTGTTAATTTGAATGCTGGTTTGGTTGGCGCCGGACAACCGCGTTTGGTTGATTTATACCCAATCTTCTATTTCGGTGTGCCGAATCTGATTCCGTATCAACTGGCTACCGGTAAAACGGGCGGCCCGCTTTCCGCGGGCAAACCGTTCATTCATAATTTCCTGCCGATCACTGTGGACAGCAAGGGTAAGATTTATGGCGGCGACATGTTGCGGTTGAACATGGCGACCCCCGTAACGCCCCGCAATACTGCGGAATACCGCGTGAATGCGCGCATGGGTCTGGTGCGCGCCGCGGCCATCGGCCTCACGGCGGCGCCGTTTAACACGAACAGAAATCTCGAAGCGATTCCACACATGGATGGATTTCCCAACGGCCGGCGTTTGGAAGATGACGTGACCACGATCGAATTGCAAGCAGTTGGTGGTTTGGTGCTCGCGGCAGTCGGCTTGGGCTTCGACGATGCCGTTGCGGCGAATTATTCCGATCTTGCTTCGCCCAAATTAGTTGCGGAATTAACGTACAATGCCGGTCCGACAGCGAACGATGTGCCGTTGACGTTCACGTTCCCGTATTTGGCGCTGCCGCATCGCGGTTACGACTATGTGAAAAAACTCACGACGTCTGGGCCGGTCACCAGCGTGAACAGTGGGGCGATCAATGTCGGTGTGCCGAGAGCTTTTGTGATCGAGCAGAATTATCCGAATCCGTTCAATCCGTCAACGGAAATCAAATATCATGTTTCCGCCAATGAGGTGGTGAAACTGCGCATTTTCAATCAGCTCGGCCAAGTCGTGACAACGCTGGTTGATAAACCGCACGCGCCCGGCACGTACAGCGTAATGTGGGATGCGAAGGATATTCCGAGCGGCACGTATTACTATCGTCTCGAAGTCGGTAATGAGGTGATGCCCGCGAAAAAAGCGGTGCTGGTGAAGTAGCCCAAGGTCGGTTGTCCGATGTGCGAAGTTGGATGGCTGTTACTCTTTCTTGTACTCGTGCTCTTACTCGCTTGGCTGTTTTGATCGGCGAGTAAGAGTGCGAGAAAGAGTAAGAGTAAGAGTAAGAGATTAGTTCTACTTAACCATATTTAAAATTGTGCCCACGAAACACGCGAAAAGTTTTTTAGTGTATTTTGCGTGTTTCGTGGGTCACGCAAGGTAATCTGACTAAGTAGAATTAGAAAAGTTGATTTATTGAATATTTTTTTCTATTTATTATAATATCAACTTTCTGACTTGGTGTTTTAGCCCCGATTTTATTGGCTCTTTTTAGC
>CAYUVM010000062.1:0-12545 GCA_964447935.1 uncultured Cytophagia bacterium
ATCCAAAGATAGTAATTTTGATGAGGGGAACGCAAGCTCTTTTCACACAATCTGGTAGGGTATGATCAAAAGAAGCCGAGACCACCTTGCTGCCGTCCGGCGCAAAGGCCACGCCGTAAACGTGATCACGATGGCCTTCGAGGGTGGCGAAGGCCTCGCCTTGCATAGCAGAACCTCTCGCATTGGTGACCTGCCAAATCCTGACCGTGTTGTCTTGACTACCACTGACCAGTAACTGGCCATCACGCGAAAAGGCCAACGCATTAATCAAATTGTTGTCTCTATTTAGGATGCTGATCTGTTCACCGGTTTCGATGTCGTATAAATGTATTGGCTTCCCTCCACCAGTAATTCCAAATACTCCTACTGCCAATGTGCGACCGTCTGGAGAGAGCGCCCCGGCGAGGAGCGTGCCTTCATGACCTTCGCCGATTTGGCCTCGAATGGTCTTAAGCAACTCGCCGCTCGCTATGTCCCACAGGCGAATGGTTTTGTCATATGCAATAGAAATCAACACGTGTCCGTCCGGCGTGAACATGACATCATTAATCTGGGCTAAGTGGCCCTGCGGGTCGATTTCTAAGATTGGCTCTTCCTGGGCAAGGCCAGCGGCCGGGGCGCAAAGCAACAGGGCGGCAAGCCAGCATCGCCAATTCACAAAAACAAAATTAAACCGGGTCATCGCAGTATTTCTCCAAAAATTAGAGTGGTGTTTATGCGTCAGCGCTTGGCTTTGCAAAATAATAGCCAATCGCGCCGGCCACCAGCCAGGAAAAATAGCCGCCTACTTCTGTGATATTCTGCAACGCTTCTTCAAGGGGCAACATAGAAAGAAACATCGTGAGCAAAATATTCCACAGCGCAGAGCAGACGAGCGCCAGTTGCAGCGGCAAGCCGGCGCGCACGGCCGCGGTTTTAGCGGCGCTGCTCCAATAATAGAGCAGGATCGCGCCGAGGTAGGGTGAGTAACTGGCGTTGAGTTGTTTCAGCGCCTCTTTAAAAGTATCGACTTCAATCCATTTAACCAAATAAAAAAATAAGACGAGAATGAGATTGAGCAGAAAAAAACCGAGCCAGATAAAAAGCAACGCCCGGCGCGCCTTCATGGATGAGGTTGGTTTTGCCATGGTCATTGTCCCTTCCCCGTGAGCGTAAGTTGGATATTTTGCCACAGCCGGTCCGCGCTGTCGCGATAGAACACTTCCTGCGGCTCAGGGCGCCATTTGTTTTCTTTGCGGCGTTGGTATTGGATAAAAGTTTTGATACGGTAGAGGTGGCTCCCAGCCGGGGTTTTATTTTCCTCGACTTCCACCCAGTAAGCCAGTTGGCGCGCGCGGATGCCGGAGTCGTCATTCCGCAACAATTCGGGCCGCTCCACAAGCTTCGTGACGAAAACGGTTTTGTGCGCATGGCGATCATACCTCTCATCAACCACGAATCCCATTTTGTTCTGCAAAGCCGAATGCACCCCGTCGAGCAATGTGATCGGCGACAGCGCCGAGATTTCATACTGGCGTTGATTGCTAAATTGATTTTCGTTGGGAAAAACCTCGCCACGGCCGCCTTCCACCACAATTGTAACACTGGCCGTGGCAAGGCCTTTCGCGCCGTGCGCGATGAGCGTGAGCGTGGTGCTGGCTTTTTCCGGCGTTATCGTGAGCTGGCCGGCCAATTCCACGCGGCCATAGTTGGTTAAATAAGCTGCGTCCGCATCTCTGACCTGCCAGGAGAGCACGACGCTATCGCCAATTTGCACGCGCTCCGGTTGCGCTCGAAAAACGATTTGGGGCTGCGCGTAGAGAGGCGCGCAGAGCAAACCTAAAAAAGCCGCAAGAATTTTGTGCATCGGTTTTCCCTCAGAAAAATAGTTTTGGGTACGAATTACACCTCAATCTAAAACCAATTCCGTCATGACGGGTAAATGATCGGAAGCATAACGCCCGTCGATAGCTTCGGCAATCGTCCCGTGGCGTCGAACTGTTACGCGGTGATTGACAAAAATATAATCAATCATTGGACGTTCCGTCGCGGCCCCAAAACCGTGAAACGTCCACAGCGGGCCGTAGTGAGGCAACTGCGAAATGATGTGCGTATCAAGCAAGCGAAAATTGGAATTTTCATTTGTGCTTGCCGTCAAAGTTTGATATACCACTGAGTTCTCATTGGCATTAAAATCGCCGGTGACAATAATCGGTTCTGTAGGGGCGAGGGCCTGGAGGTTTTTCAGAATCAGCTTGGCGCTTTCACCTCGCGCTTTCTCTCCGATGTGATCAAAATGCGTATTAAAAAGAAGGAAGATTTTTCCCGTGTTGCGATCTCTGAATTTGCCCCACGTGCAAACACGTGTGATCGCTGCATCCCAACCGATGCTTCCAGGCAACTCTGGGGTGGGGGATAACCAGAAGGTGCCCTGCTGCAAAAGTGTGAACCGCGTTTGGCGAAAAAGAATGGCGGAGAATTCACCCTTGGTGCGCCCATCATCGCGACCCACACCGATCCAACTCAACTCCGGCAGCAGCTGGGATAAATCGTCCATTTGATCTTTGAGCGCTTCCTGCACGCCGAGCAAATCAATTTCATGAAAGCGCACCAGATTGGCAACCAGTTCTTGGCGCCGGGGCCAGGCATTCTCACCGTCATTCGGATTGTTGTAACGGATATTGAAAGTCATCACGTTGACCGAAGCGCTGGAAGCGGAACTGCGCATGAGCTGGCAAGCGCATAAAGCCGCCAATATCAGGCTGCAGAGAAAAGAGAAAATGATGGATCGCCGCATAGTAGTTTGCAATGATTGCTTTTGAGGCAATGCAAGCCGAGTATAAAAAGTGAAAAATCGGCCGATCATTTGAGACGATGCAATGCCGTCAATGCTTTTCCGTTTTGCTCAAGTTTTTTTAGGAGTGAACTTGTCTTTAAACGTCAGCGCAAAAAGCAATGCGATGGCAGCCGCGAACGCGCAGGGAATCCACCAGATGGTGGGCCAGGCGCGCAACGTCTTTTCAACACCATCAACCATCGAGGTCGAGCTGTAAGTCTCAACCACCTGGCCGGCAAACCATGAGCCTATTCCGAGGCCGACACCATAAGTGATCAAGGCAATAAAGCCTTGTGCGCTGGCGCGAATATCTTTCGAGACCTTTTGGTCGACATAGATTTGGCCGGTGACGAAGAAGAAATCATAGCAGATGCCATGCAGTAAGATGCCGAGATAGAGCATCCAGGCCCCCGAGCCCATGTCCCCGTTAGCGAAGAAAGCGTAACGCACGACCCACGCCAACATGCCGACTAACAACATTTTTTTCACGCCTAAACGCACAAAGAAAAACGGCATGAGAATCATGAAAATCACTTCCGACATTTGTCCCATGCTTTGCTTGCCGGCCACCCCTTGCATGCCAAGGTCATTTAAAAATGGATTGGTGAAGCCGTAATAGAACGCCAGCGGAATGGAAATAAGAAACGAGCACAATACGAAAATAAAAAAGGACCCTTCCTTGAGCAGGCGCAGCGCCTTGAAGCCGAGGATATCGCCAATTTTAACATCCTTGCCGATGTTTTGCGGCGCGGTGTTCGGGAGGGTAAAGGAATATAATCCCATTATGAGCGATGCCACCGCGGCCATTTTCATGGGCACGTCGCTTTTTTCCACCTCCGGATTGAATTGAAATTGAATGAACGTGATCGTCAAACCCGCGACGATCCAACCAATGGTGCCCCACACGCGCACTTTCGGAAATTGTTTGTCCGGACTGTCCATCTGATTGAATGAGACTGCATTAACCAACGCGAGCGTGGGCATATAACAGAGGTTGTAGAGCAGCAGGGTCGGAATCAACACGCCGGCGTCGGTAATGCCAGCGGCGATATACATCACGACGCCGCCCAGCAGATGCAGCACGCCCATAACTTTCTGGGAGGCGAAAAAGCGATCAGCGAGCATGCCTACAAAAAACGGCGCAATCACGGCTGCAATGTTGTTCATCAAGTAAGAATTGCCGACTTGACCACCGCTGAAACCGAGCTTAAATAAATAGGTGCCCAACGTCACGAACCACGCGCCCCAAATAAAAAACTGCAAAAACATCATGACGCTGAGCTGCGTGTAAGTTTTGCTGTTCATCATGCTCCTTCCTCCTTCGGATATTTTAATAGATCAGAGAATTGGCGCTACTTTTTTTCGTCCGCAACTTTTTCTGCCGGCCATTCAATGCCCAGCCAGGATTGGTAGATTTTCTTTTGCAATTCCGTCGGCGCTTTCACGCGTTGCACTTGGTAGTCCGATGCCGGCGCGGACAACGTGACTTCAAATTGGCGTAATTGCTCGTCGCGGAAAACGGTTAGGGTGATTTTATCGCCGGGTTTAAAATCTTTTAAACGATCGTTCAGCTCGCTGCTGCGCACGCGCTTGCCGTTTAGCGCCAGTAGCTCATCGCCAAGATCAAGTCCCGCTGCTTGGGCGGCAGAACCGGCGTTCACGCGCCGGATGATCGAGCGTTCGCCGGTTGGCGCCACCAGCATGCCTAAATCCGGCGCCGCATTGTCGCGCTTTTTCTCGAGGACTTCCAGGCCCGCACAGGCGAGAAATTCCGCAAAATTAATTTCTTTGGTGCCATTAACATAGTCGCGGAAAAATTCGACAAAACTGCTCTGCGTCAACGCTTCCGCGGCTTTTTGCACATCGGTATTGGTGTAGCCTTTTTTGCCTAATGGAAATTTTTTGTAAAGTAAACGCAACGCCTCGTCGAACGAGGCGCGATTTTCCGAACGCCGGCGAATTTCCAGATCGAGCAACAGGCTGATTTGCTCGCCTTTTTCGTAGTAATCAACTTCAGCGTTGAAGGCGTTCGGTGAACCTTTCCAGAGCTTCACCCAGGCATCAAAACTCGATTCGGCGACGGACTGGATATTACGCCCCGGCCGCGCTTTGGCGTTCCGAATCAACGCACCGAGCGCTTCGAGCGTCTGTTCCACGGTAGTGAAACCGGCGCGGCGCATCAGCACCGTCGTGTAATAATCGGTGCCGCCTTCCGCCAGCCACAGTTCTTCGGTATAGTTTTCTTTGGTAAAATCGTACGGCGTGATGCCGGCGGGCCGCAATTGCTTGACATTCCACGTGTGAAAAAATTCGTGCACGGCCAGGCCGATAAAGCCGCGATAGCTGGCCGGCTCGCGAAAAATATAGGGCCGGGTTCCCATGATGGTCGAATTGATGTGCTCGGTGCCGCCGCCGCCGGCCGGCGTGCAATGCAACATGAAGGTGTAATGCTCATACGGCAACTCACCCCAAAATTCGCGGCAGACGGTGACGATTTTTTTGAGATCTTCAATCATTTTCGGCGCGTCCCAATTCCCCTCGCCGTAAATCATGAGCCGATGCGGCTTGCCGGCGGCCTCGAAATCAAAATCTTTATGCGTGCCAATTTCCAACGGGCAGTCGGCGAGATGATCATAATTGGGCGCGTGGAATAAATTTTTCTGTCCGGCCACCGCGTCGAGTCCGGTGGTAACGTGCCAATCACCGAACGGCACGACTTGCAAGGTTAACGGCAGCCGGCGAAATTTTTCCACGTACATCAACACGGCGCTGGCATCCACAAAGGCATGACGATCATTCAGACCCCGGGTGCGTTGTTCAAATTCATTGGCATAAACTTTATAGCGCACGGTCACACTTGAACTGCCTTTATTTTCAAGACGCCAAGTGGATTTATCGATTTTGCGCCAAGGCAGTGCCACGCCGTTGGCCACGGCAGAAAACTCCTGCACGCCACCGGAGAAATCAAACAGCACGTAGCGTCCGGAGCGCCACACCGGCATGATGAAATCTACCGTTTTCTCGTTTGCGGCGAGTCCGGCAATAGTGATTTCGACTTCAAATAAATGGGTATGCGGCTGGCTCATACCGAGTTGATAACGCACGGCCGGATTCTGGGCTGAGGCGAGTTGTGTTGTTGGTAAAACTGTGGCTGCGATGATCATGAAATTCCAGAAATGGGTTTTCATTCTGTTCCTTATATAAGCTTTTGCGAAGGGTGAAAAGCGGCCAACGGATTTATTTTTTGTGAAGGCTGCTTTTGCAACTATTGAGCTTTGCATAAATAATTTAAAAAGGCGCTGGCCCGGCGTTTTGATGTCATTTCGCCGGGATCCTATTCCAAGCACGACTCGACTAAACTCGCCGAAGTCTGTGTTGAATTACAAACAAGATGCTTCCAGCCCCGGCCTGCTGCGGGGCAGGCATGACATCGTCCTTTACTTTTGCAAACTTCAATAAGTCAAAAATCATCACAACGCACATACGCCTCGATCACCGCCAGCTCGCCTTCTTTGCGGGGTTTGGCGTTGCCGTGTTCCATGCCCATCACCCCGCGATAACCTTTCTCGTAAAGATGCTTGAACACGTTGCGAAAATTGACTTCGCCGGTTGTGGGCTCTTTGCGGCCGGGGTTGTCGCCGATTTGAAAATAGGCAATTTCATCCCAGGCCAAATCAAGGTTGGGAATGAGATTGCCCTCCGTGATTTGTTGATGATACAGATCGTCGAGAATTTTACAGGAAGGGCTGTTGACGGCGCGGCAAATTTGATAGGCCTGCGGAATTTTGGTGAGAAAAAGGCCGGGGTGATCGCGCCAGGCATTGAGCGGCTCCAGCACCATCACGACGCCGTGCGGCTCAAACACCTCGGCGCAATGTTTCAAATGCTCGATCACGTTTGCAGTTTGGTAATCCCATTCCAAGCGCGTGCTGAACATGCCGGGCACAACCGTCGTCCATTTCGCATTCACCCGCTTCGCCACCTCCACCGCCGCGCGCACTTGTTTGAGCAGCATGTCGCGCACGTCTTTATCGTTATACACGAAAGTAGCTTTGCCGAATTCAGCATAAGTGACGAAGACACCCATGGTCATATTTAGCCGCGCCATTTCTTTGGCAATGCGTTCCTGCTCGGCAACTGGGCGCGACATCATGCCGTTATCTTCCAAAGCCGTGAAGCCCTGCGCGGCCATAAACTGCAGTTGGTCGGCCAAATCTTCACCGGCGTGATTTTTAAACATGCCGAAATGCGGTGCGTACTTATGCTTGAAGGCATGTTTCGCCGCTGTTGTTTTCGTGCGTAAAATATTTGCCGGCGCCAACGCCGCCATGCTTGCGGCCAGGCCGGTTTTCATGAAATCGCGTCGATTCATTTTCTTGCTCCAAAAAAGTTAAGTGAAGTCCAGCTTGCGCTGCGAGATTTTTCAAAATTTAAAAAATCGCCGAGCGCAAGTTGGCCTTCGCCTGCGCACACCCTGCGCCCTGCGCTCACGCCATACGAGCCAATTTCGTCACGCCCGGCACGGCCACCGGCGATACCGGCATCGGGCCGAACGCAAAACTCTTCGGCGTAATATCAAGCTCGGCGTTCATGATTTCATCCCAGGTGATGGCTTGGCCGGTGTACGCGGCTTCGCGACCCATAATTGCGGTTAGTGTGCTTTCGGCAACTTGCCGGCCTTCGTTCAACGGTTGGCCTTTACGAATGCTCGCAATCAAATCCGTGTGTTCCTGCACGTATGGATTGGGCGGTTCTTCAATATCCAGGCGCCACGGTTTCGCGCTTTTAATCCATTTCGCCGGATCGGCCGTGCCTTTGGTGCCGATCAGATATTCGTCGACGCGCGTGGCGGTGCCGTCGATTTGCCGGCACATGCTGAGCACGCGCGCGCCGCTGGGATACTCAAATTCCAACGCGAAATGATCGAAGATATGGCCGTATGCCGGCTCCACGCGCACTTGCCGTCCACCGACGCCGACGGCTTTAACCGGATGCGATTGCAGCGCCCAGTTCGCGACGTCGAGATTATGAATGTGTTGCTCGACGATATGATCGCCGGAGAGCCAGGTGAAATACAACCAGTTGCGCAGTTGCCATTCCATGTCGGTCCATCCGGGTTGGCGTGGATGCATCCACAGTCCGCCTTGATTCCAATAAACCTGCGCCGATACGATATCGCCAATGGCGCCGGCATGAATGCGCTTCAATGCTTCGAGATAACCGAGCTGATGGCGGCGCTGCGTGCCGGCGACAATCGCGAGCCCTTTTTGTTTGGCAAGATCGGCGGCGGCTATGACTGAACGTACGCCGACTGGATCGACCGCCACGGGTTTTTCCATGAAGACGTGTTTGCCCGCTGCAATCGCGGCCTGCAAATGGAGGGGGCGAAATCCCGGCGGCGTCGCAAGAATGACGAGATCGATATCGCTCGCGAGGACTTTTTGATACGCGTCAAATCCGACGAAACAACGCTCGTCGGTCACTTTGAAACTCGCGCCAATTTTCTGGCCCAGTTGCTCTTTGCACCTGGCGAGATGATCTGGAAAGACGTCGCCCAGCGCCACGATCTCGATGCCGGTGGATGATTCGACGCAGTTTTGCGCCGCGCCGGTGCCACGTCCGCCGCAACCAATCAACCCGACGCGAATGTTTTCGTTTGCAGCAAAACCGTACGCAAAATTTCCCGACGCCAGAAAGGCGGTGGCGGCAGCGGTGGTTTTCATAAAATCACGGCGTGTCAACGGCGCGCCGGAATTGGGGATATTGTTTTTGTTCTGCATCACATCCTCCTCGGGTTAAATTGGAAAACGAATATAACGATTTCGTATCACCAGAATATTTTTTGAAGCAAACGGTTTTCTAGGGCTCACACACGATCCGAAATCCCACAAACGTGGCGTCCGACAGCCACCATTTGCTTTTGGGAATTTGCGGGTCGGTGCGATTCCAAAACGGCACTTGCATCGCGCGGGTGCCGCAATGCAGTTGCTCCGCTTTGCTTTTAAACGAACCGCCGGCCACCATGGGATTGCCGTCGTTGCCAACCACCCATTCCACCGCATTGCCGAGCATATCATAAATGCCCCACGGATTCGGCTGCTTGGTCGCCACTGGATGCGTTTTGTCTTCGGCATTGTCCCAGAACCATGCGTGTTTATCCAGAATTTCGGCAGACATTTTTTCGGTGGAACCGGCGCGGCAGGCATATTCCCATTCCGCTTCGGTGGGCAAACGATATTTCTTGCCGGTTTTTATGGAGAGCCAGCGGCAATATTCCTGCGCCGCGTGAAACGTCATGCTCAGGGCGGGATAGCCTTTATGCCCGAAGCCGCGATCCGGCGCGCCATACGGTTTCGTCGGCCGCGCAATAGCGTCCAACTCGCCAAGCTTCGGATTGTCATCGGCATCGAGCTTGAGCATATAAACATCGTACTCGTCCCATGTCACTTCGGTTTTGCCGATCCAGCGCGGCTTGATTTCGATTTTATTTTTGTCGAGGAATGCGGCACCGGCGGACAGCGGGAGCATGTCAAATTTAACGGCGGAGCCGGGGATCGTTTCAGTAATTGGAGATAAGGTTTGCGAAAAGAGGGGGACGAAGAAAACTCCAGATAGTGAAATGGCGCAGCGATAAAACCAAAAACTTTTGCGGCATCGAATCCGTGCTTTAAGCTTAAATAATTGCATCACCATTTTTGTTCTTTGCGGTGTGAAGTTATGGTTCGATTCGGCACCAGAGCAAAAAATTACACTGACCGTGTACTAACGCAACGTCACCACCGGGTTGCCCAGTTTTTTCTCATCAACCTGAATACCGAGACCCGGGCCGGCGGGAACTGTGAGACGTCCATCTTTACGTCGCGGCGCATCTTCGGCGAGTTGTACGTCGACGTAACTGTTGAAATCCGTCGAGGTGAAAAGAAATTCCGGCCGCGTGCTGCCAACGAGGTGCGCAATTGTCGCCGTCGTGATATCGCCGCCCCAGCTATCCTCAAGTGTCATGACGATACCCAGCGCCTCGCATAGATCGCGAATCAATTTCGCTTTTGTCAAACCGCCGACGCGCGAAATTTTCAGATTGATCACGTCCATGGCGCGATCGCGGTGGGCGCGTAGCAGCGGATCAATGCCGGTGATCAATTCGTCGATCACAAACGGTTGGCGCGTATGCTGCCGCACCGTGAGGCACTCTTCATAACTCGGACACGGCGCTTCGACATAATAATCCGCATCGGCCAGCGCATTGACGACGCGAATAGCCTGATGCATTTGCCAGCCGGTGTTCGCGTCGGCCACGAGCACGTCGCCGGGCGACAAAACTTTCAACACGGCGCGCACGCGCTTCACGTCGTCATCCGGGTCACCGCCGACTTTGAGCTGAAAACGGCGATAGCCTTCGCTGCGATAACGGGCCACATCGTTTGCCATTTGCTCCGGCGATTGTTGCGAAATAGCACGATACAACGGATAGTCTTCGACATATCTGCCGCCGAGCAGCACGGCGAGGGATTGATTGCTGGCCTTGCCGAGAATATCCCAACAAGCGATGTCGAGCGGCGACTTAACATAATGATGGCCGCCCATCACTGCATCCATCAATTGATTGATCGCGCGCAGGCGACGCGGATCTTGGCCAAGCAGCACCGCGCCGACTTCGGCAATACCTGCCGGCACGCCGCGCGCATATGCATCCATATAAGCTGAACCGAGCGGGCAAACTTCGGCAAAACCCGTCAGCCCTGCATCTGTGGAAATTTTAATGACGTGGCTCAGGAATGCAGTAACCGAATGGCCTCCGGACCACGCATATTTGTGATCGTGCAAGCCGTAGGTGATAGGATAAACGTCGATCTGGGTGATTTTCATGGTCACTCTCTTAATTCAGGCAAAGTATTTCTGAACAAGTTGCCACAAAATGCACGCGTTGCAAAAAAATCTACACCGAGAAAACAGAGTAAACCGGGCTTGTAAAGCTAAAGAGAATTTTCACACCGTAGCATCTCTGTTTGCTCAGGTTTCTCCGGGTTAATCTTTTGGGTTTTGGCTCGTCCGATTTGAGCATTTTAGAATTTCAAACCTTTCAGATACTCACTGCTCGCCGTGATGCTCTGCAACGGATTTTCCGGTTGATCGTGCTCGACAAAATAATGTTTCAAACCGGCTTGTTGCGATTGTGCGAAAATTTTCGCGAAATCAATTTGGCCCTGGCCCACCTCGACCATTTTCTGTTCCGCAGCCATATCTTTCACGTGACAGAGCGCAAAGCGGCCGGGGTATTTTTCAAAATACGCGAGCGGATCGTAACCGGCTTTGATTATCCAATACAGGTCGATTTCGATCTGGACAAGTTTCGGATCGGTTGCGGCGAGCAAAACGTCGAATGGTATCTGCCCGGCAAGCGGCGCAAATTCAAAGTCATGATTGTGATAGGCAAATTGCAACCCGGCCTGTTGACAAGCCTCGCCAAATTGATTGAATGACGCGGCCAGCTTTTTGTAATGGTCGATGGTGCTGCGCTGCTCCGTTGACAACCATGGGCAAACCACGTATTGGTGGCCGATAATTTTTGCCGTTTCGATCAGCCAATCCAGCTTCTGCTCAAAAACCGCGAGGCCCTGGTGTGTCGACGGCGCTGTCAAACCGAGACGGTTCAGCAACTTCTTTACGTCCTTGGGTTTGTGTTCATAATAGCCGGCAAATTCAACTTCCTGGTAACCGGCCGCCGCAACTTTGGCCAGCGTGCCCTTAAAATCTTTCTCCATCAAGCTGCGCACCGTATAAAGCTGCACGCCGATTTTTTTCAACGAGCTTGCAGCGGCTTGAGCAGAAACAGTTTGGGTTAATAAACTGCTCAACACTGCGCCTGTCGAGGTTTTTAAAAATGTGCGCCGATTCATCGTCTGAAATCCATTGTTAAATTTTTTGTGATTCGAGCCGTCCGCGTATCAAGCGCCAGCCGATTGCTGCGGTGCTCCCGGCGTTTCGCAATGGCAATCGAACAAGGCCGCTTTTCCGCGAAAAATAAAAGCAAAGAAATTACAACGGCCGAATGCGAATATTCCGATACCAAACTTTATCGCCATGATCCTGTAGAACAATATGGCCTTTGCGATTACGGCCATACCCGGGCATCGCCGCAAATTTGCTGGCAGCCACCAGCGCTTCCCAATCGGCGTTGCCGATTTCGTACTCGACAATTTTAACGCCGTTGAGCCATTGTTCGATATGCGTGCCGCTCACGAGGAGACGCACGGCATTGTACTCGCCAATCGGTCGCGTCACATCGCGCACCGGCGCGTGCAAGGCATAGTTGGAGCCGGCGGAGGTTTTTGTGTTGCCACCGTCTTTGTGATGCGCGTTGTCCAATACCTGCATTTCCGGGCCGGTTTCCCAGGAATAGTTTTTATCTTCCGACACCCAGAAGAAAATACCGCTGTTGCCGCCCTTGGCAATTTTCCATTCGAGTTGCAGCTCGAAGCTGCCAAATTGCTCGGCAGTGATGAGATCACCGCCGCCATTTTTTTTCTTGTTAAAATGCAACTCGCCCTTCTTTGTCGCCACCCAGCCGGCGGGAGCGCTATCTTTTTTGTAACCACGCCAGCCATTCAGCGTTTTGCCGTCGAACAACATTTTCCAGCCGGCGTTCTGCTCATCCGGCGACAGCGTCGCATTCGTCGCCGCGCCGCAGCCGAAGAGCATGGCACAAAGCACAAGTAAATTGATGAGGCGT
>CAYUVM010000063.1:0-12499 GCA_964447935.1 uncultured Cytophagia bacterium
CTTTGACCATCAACCAAAATTTCTTTCAAGCCGCCATTGACGTGTTCAGGATTTTTCACTTCAATATGATAAACCGCACCGCGAAAATGGCGGCACACTTTAAAGCCCTTCCACGCCGCTGGAATACACGGGTCAACCACGAGTCCGGCTACGGTTGGGCGAATGCCGAGAATCCATTCCAAGCCAACTTTGAAGAGCCAGCCGGAAGAACCGGTGTACCACGTCCAGCCGCCACGGCCGTAGAATTTGGAATCGGGGCCTTCGATGTTGCCGGGCGTGACATACGGTTCGGCGACATACGCATCCGGTTTTTTACCGCGGTTGATGGGATTGATTTTGGAAAACATACGAAAAGCATTTTCACCGCGTCCCAATAATGCTTCAGCGATCACGGCCCACGTTGCGGCATGGGTGTAAACGCCGCCGTTCTCGCGCATGCCCGCAGCGTAACGCGAAAGATAGCCGACAAATTTATCCGGCGTTTTGTAACCGGGATAAAGCAAAATGGGGCCAGCTTTGTATTCGAGATTTTTTTCAACGGCGTCCATTATTTTTTCGGCACGTTCGCGATCGGCGACTTCGGCTATCACCGCCCAGGTTTGGGCATTGAGATAAATTTTGCCCTCGAGATTTTGCCGGCTGCCAAGGCGTTCGCCGTTGTCCTTCGTCGCGCGATAATACCACTCGCCATCCCACGCAAGCGCATTGATTTTTTCCTTCAAATGTTGCGCACGAGTCCGATAATTCTGCGCCTGCGTGGCGGCGCCATATTTCTCCGCAATCGCGGCGAAGTCATTCAAGAGGCGATAAATGAAGTGCGCGAGCCAAACCGATTCGCCCTGCATATCAAGGCCGACTGCGCTCAACCCGTCGTTCCAATCACCCGCGCCAATCAACGGCAAGCCGCGGGAACTAAAACGTTCAAGGGCCTTGTTAATCGCGCGAATACAATGCTCGTACAGCGAAACCGCATTCGCCTCATCCACGAACGGCTCACGGCTTTCGAGAATCGCAAAATCGTTGGTCTCATTTAAATAACTGTTGACGACGAACGGCAGCCAAAGCAGATTGTCGGAAATTTTATTTTGCAAGCCGATTTCGGAAATCGGATGCCACCAATGATAAACCGACCCGTCTTTGAATTGGTGCCGTGCGTGCAGAAGAATTTGCTGTTTCGTGCGGCCGGCATCAATCGGCAAAAAAATCTGGCTATCCTGCAATTGATCGCGAAAACCAAACGCGCCGCCGGTTTGATAATACGCCGTGCGGCCCCACAAACGTCCGGAAATCGCCTGATATTTCAGCCAGGTGTTGAGCATGATATTCGTCGCGTCGTCGGGCGTATCAACTTCAACCGTGCCCAACAAATGATCCCAGCGGTCACGGACATTGGTCAGCGCGACCTCAACTTCTGCCAATGAACGATATTTTTGAATGAGCGCTGCCGCTTGTTCGTGAGAATCTGCGGCGCCAAGCGTGAAACAAAGCGTCTTCTCTTCGCCGGGTTTCAGCGTTACATTAATTTGCAAACTGGCAACGTGATCAATCCAATTGCCGGCGCGTTTTTTAAGCTTATTCTCCCGCACGGCTTGCGGCAAACGCTGCGTACCGTACATTCCGAGGAAAGTTTCTTTATCGCTATCGAATGCAGTTGGTTTCAGATTGCAAGAATGAAACGCGACATAGTTCCATGCCGCATTCCAATGGCCGCGCTCCGTCGGAATCTCCCACAGGCGTTTCGTTGCGAACAGGGCTTGTTGCTTTGCATCGTAGCTGGTTTCAATGAACGACTTGTGAAACTCGCGATGCCAATCCGGCGACTGGCCGAGACACCATTCGAAGAAGGAAAACAGGCTCAACGTGCGCGGCTTCTTCGTTTTATTGCGCAGCGTGAGTTGCCAAATTTCCAGCGGCTCATCATTGGGAACGAACAGCAGCAACGTCGAGTCGATGCCAAAACTCGACGACTCGATCACACTGTAACCGACGCCGTGACGGCAAACATATTTATCTGGTTCCTGACACACGGGTTTCCAACCGGCCGACCAAATATTGCCTTTCTCATCGCGCAGATAAATATACTTGCCCCATTCATCTTTAATGAGATCCTGTTCCCAACGCGTAATGCGATTGAGCTGTGCATGTGTACGCCAACTGTAACCGCTGCCGGTTTGCGAAACCGTTATGCCATAATCGCCGTTGCTGATGACATTAATCCACGGCCGCGGCGTGCGCGGCGTGGTGATGATGTATTCTTTACCATCTTTGGAAAAATGGCCGTATTTAGTTTTGAAGCTTTTCAAGGTTGTCCTTCCTTACAAGATCGTGAAGTCGGCTTGCGCTTGTGAATTTCCTAAATTAGCAAACCCTTTGCGGCGCAAATTCGACTTCGCCTATCCGTCAAAAAATTAAGTTGAAGATCAGAAAAAAGATTGTCTATGTCTTCTGATCCATCACGCGGGACTTACGCACTGGGCTTTCTATTCTTTCAGCGCAGCCTATTACCGGAGGGTTTGCGCTTGCATGGTGGGCCGGAGAATACAACCAAACTTTGTTAGCGACAATAGACTTGATTTTTCGAGTAAAGAGCATAGAAATGCTCGAAGAATGTATTTGGAAATTGAGTCACTCCTCATCTTCCACAAACCCCACCTTCTCCAACATTGGTTTGATCTCCGGGTTCGTCATAAATAATTTCCAAATCAATCCCGTGCGATAATTTTCGATCATTACGACGATGGGCGCTTGATTCAGGGCCATGTTCACATCTTCAAACCAATTCTGCGTGAGATTGAAGCCATCACGGAAACCGTAAATGCCCCAGAGTTTGCTGCCGTGATCACGGTAAAAATGTTTGAGCGCGGCCAGCGATTCTTGCGGCGTGTAAGGAAACGAGGCAAGCGCAGCCATGCAGGTGATCGTGCCGTTCTCTTCGCGGCGATTCGGTTTACCGCCGTTGATGCCGGCGGAAAGTCCCCAGCAATTTTCACCAAAACCAACGCGTTGATTCGGATTCGCCATGCAATAGGCGCGATTGATCAACGCAAGATTACGATTATTCTGAAAATAATTCGTGTATCGATCTTTCTTGCCGCGCGGATCGAAACCCATGAACGAAAAGTGCGTGAAGAAAAGATCACCGCCGGTGCCGACACCGACATCAAGTTTGATGCCGAAATACGAATTGCCGTTGGTGTAATGATCGCCCTGCGTGGTGCGGCCCCAGCCCTGCCGATAACGTACTGCGAGATCGGATTGGCCGGCCCAACCGGTGTGATACAAACTCGCCGGAACGTTGTACGTCGGCGAAGCGATGGCGAGCAAATAAACAATCATCGTTTCATTCCAGCCCACCAACGGATGGCTAATATGCCATGCGTGATTCGGCGACCAATGCCAATACAGAAAATCACTCGCCGGCTCTTTGCGATACCAACTCCATTCGACGGTTTCCCATAGCTGGGTAATCGTGCCGCGAATCTCCGTCTCGGCGGGTGTTTGATGAGAGAAATATTGTCGCGCCACCAGCAGACCCTGCATGAGAAACGCGGTTTCAACGAGATCGCCGCCGTCATCGTATTTGCCGAAATATGAAATCGTTTTGCCGGTGCGGCCATCTAAAAAATGCGGCCACGCGCCGTGAAAGCGATCCGCATTCTTGAGGAATCGCACGATTTTCAACATGCGTTCGAGGCCTTGCTCACGTGTAATGAAACCGCGTTCAACAGCGACAATGAGCGCCATGATGCCAAAACCGGAGGAACCAACCGCAACGAGATTCTCATCGCCCGGGAGAATTTCAATGGCCATGCCCGCATTCGGATGGGCGGCTTCCCAATAATAACGAAAGCAGGCTTCCTGCACCATCGTGAGAAGTGTTTCATCGTTCAACTCTCGCGTACTCGCGCTGGCAGCAGCCGAAAGCGGCGATTCATTATCATGCTGATCGAGCGCGGTGATTTTGTAAAAAACTGTTTTATGGGGCGCGCCAATGAAATCCACGTACCGCGTGAGCTGGCCTTTTTGTATGCCGAGGGGGAAATAGGCCTTGCCATCCCACGAACGATAAATTTTATAGCTGAACGGCTGAGCGGCTTGATTACTCTCCCACGTCAAATCAATGTGACGATCATAGCCTTTCGCGACGAGACCGCGAGGTGCTGTTGGGATATTGTTGCGGTTCGGCGTATCATCATCAATGCTGACCTCATCAATGTATAACGTGTGTTCTTTCCCGTCATCGAGGCGTTGAACAAAAAATATATTGGCCAAGCGGCGAATATCAAACTTGGTTTCATCCGTTGCTTGAAAAATTGGGACAAAGGCAGTGATTGGTAATTTGATTTGCACCCACTGCTGCGCAGGAATTTTTTCAAGAAAGCTAAGCAGTTTAATATCGGGCGTCGTCACGCCGTTGGCATCTTGCAACGCGATCAGCGGCGATTCCTCGCGAGATAACTCGTTTTGCGAAAAGCAGCGGAGAAATAAGGTGCTTCCAGTAAACTCGAAGCGCCGGCCATAACGACTCGTAACTTTAAGCGTCATTCGCCAATCGCCGCCGAATTGCGAATTCCATTTTAGCCGCAGGGAATTGGGCGGACTAAAGAAAACCTTGTCATCAACCGGAAATTTACCGTCAACAATCTCCAGCGTACTGGGCGCAATGAAAGAACCCTGACTAAAATAATACGAGCGATCGGTGAGGCTGTTGTCAAAGATAACATGCTGATCGTAGCGAGATTGGCTCATAGAAGAGATTGGCTGAAGAGGAAATGCAATCAAGCTTGAAATAGCCATTCGTAGCAACGGCCGCATCGCGTATCCTTAGTATAAATTTGCCAACCGATTAACAGCGGCCAACGGATTAAAAAATAAACAGTATGCTGCGTTTAAATTCGTTGGCGTTTTTCATCCGGCGGTTACAAAAGATCTTTCTCTCAAAACGTTAATCCCAAACTAAAGCGCTGGGCATTTTCCAAGCGGCCATAATCGGCCCAACTGTAATCGAATCTAAAAACGAAACCTTGAAAATCATAATGCAAACCCGCGCCGGCAGTGAGGCCTACTTCGGAATCCTTCAAGAAAAGATTTTGATAGCCGCCGCGCAGCGCAAAGGCATTGAGAAACGACCATTCGGCACCGAAGCTCATGCTTTCGGTATTGTCATTGGGATGGAACGCATCAACCGCAAGCAAGATTTGGTGATTGTGGTGAAATTTATAAGGCAAACTCATGCCGACACGAAAGAGCACGGGCAATGAAAAGTCTTGTGTCACCACTTCACCGGGCAGTGCGCTGTTGTCGCCGTATTTGCGCGCGTCGAGATCATATTGTATGCGCAAATCACGGCCCGAGTAACCGGCCTGCAAACCAAAATTAGAAATGCTCGCGCCGAGACGCAGGCCGTTCTCGGAGACGCGGTAAATCGTTCCTACATTCAACCCAAAAGTTGAAAGCGAGCTGTGCCAAATCGTTTCTTGCAAGTACGTGAGCTGCACGCCGACGGAAAAGCGATCCGATAACGCGCGGCCGTAACCCAGACCGAGCGCCAAATTCGAAACGCTGTAACGCTCGCCGGTGCCCAGTGGTTGCGCCACCGTGCGCACGTTAATTTCACCGGAGTTTAAAGCGGTTAAGCTAAAAAATAAATTGCCAAAACCGCCGGCGGGGATGAAGGCGGCGGCATAGTCATATTTAATGTCCGCCAGCCACAGGCTGTGCGTGAAATGCACCCCGTATTCATTGAGCTGTCCCATGGCGCCCGGATTGTAATAAACGGAGGCGACTTCGTCATACAACGCCACACTGGCGTTGCCCATGGCGGTGGCGCGCGCACTCGGTTCGATCAACAACATTTGTCCAATGGTCGTGCCGGTTTTGCTCTGCGCAAGCGCGAGTGAACTACTGCTCAATATCATGAGCACGAAGGGGAGGAGCGAAAGGGGAATTTTTTTCATGACACAAACTCCTCAAACATAAAAAATTCTAAAACGGTCTTAGCGTTTAAGTGTCGGCCCTGAAGGGGCGACTTCAAAACTTTATTTTATAATTGCAAATTTGCCGACGTGCTTGCCGGCGGCGTTGCCATCAACGTGAAAAAGATACAAGCCGGGGGCGACGTCTAAATTATCTTTTGTGCGCAAATCCCACGCGACAAAGCCATCGTTCGAGCCGTCGTGCTGCAGCGTTTGCACCAACTCACCACGCACGGTGTAAATGCGAATCGTACAATTAGCCGGCAGGCTGCGAAATTCCATGCGCCGCTCGCCGCGGCCGGAAATGGCGAACCGCTCGGCTTCAAAACTTGCAGAGCCGACATACGGGTTGGGCACAACATACGGCTCTTGGGCAAATTCACTTTTCGCATTTTCGGCATTTACTTGTTGGCCGGAGGTGCGGAATGAAAAAACATCGCTCGTGCCAATTGGGTGTTGCAACACGAGATGATAGACGTCACCATCTTTCGGCGGCACAATCGCGCCACGCTTGCCTTGCCCGGTCGTATCCAGTTGCACCCGCCAGGTTTCTTGCTCAATTGCCGTCACTCCGGGAACCTCGGTGATGATGGCAATGTAATCATCCGCACGGCTCAACGTGCCGTCGCGATCCAGATCGGCCATGCCGAATTTCAAGCGAATATCGCCAGCCGGCGTGTGCGCGACGACGCGAAATTTTGCCGGACGCGGCCCGCGGCCAATGCCGAAATTAATCGAGGTGTCAAGCGGCACATCACTGAACGTTATGGTGATATCACTTGGAAAAGCGGTGCGGCGTAAATTGATCATGCGGCCGCCGCGAAAATTTGCCCGATCCGGCCGCGTTTCATCGATGGGGTCTTGGAAAATCGCTTTGATTTTTGTATTCGTTTTGCTCGCCGCCGTGTAGCCGGTGCGCGCCGAATCCACGAGGATCGTCGCGGGGGTGGTGATCACCGGCAACAAGCCAGCACCGACCTGGCCGATGCCTTTGCCATTCAAATCATAACCATTGGTAAACACGGTTTTGCCGGTGGTGCTATCAATCAAATCATAAAAAAAGGCGCGAATGCTATCTGGTGAAGTGGTTTTGAATTTGATGTTGAACACGTGATTATCCGGCACGAGGTCGGAGTTGATGACACGAATTTCCGCCGTGCCGACGCCTTTGCCAACCGTGTGTTTGGCCGCCGAAACACTGGCAGGAACAAAACCAAGCACTTTCGGATTCGGACGCACGGCCACCACATTTTTCGGCAAGATCGTACCCCCGCGCGGCGTACGCGATACTGTAATCGCATTTTCGGATGGGTAAAAATCGAGCGAATCGGAACCGCGATCATACGCGCAGACGGCGTAATAGTAAAGCTGGCCATTCGTCACAGTGGTATCCGTGAACGTGTGGCTGATGCCGCTGTCATTGCCGAGATAATACGCGACGCCATTCACCACTTGCCGTGAAAATCCTCTTTTATTATTGACGAGATCGAATTGTGCCAGCGGTTTGCCGTTGCCAATCAAGTCGGTGCCGCGGCCGGTGGTGATGACGCGCACGTCGCGGAACTCGGGATCGGTGGCGCGATAAATCCGATAGCCTTCGAAGTCATTTTCCAGCGTGACCGGGTCGGAGCCGCGCTCGGACAAATCATCCCACGCCAGCCGCACATAACCGTCGCCGGATTCTGCCGTCACGTTCGGCGCATCGGGCGGCGTGGCGAATTGATAATTGGCGTTATAAATTTTTTGCACCGTCTTCACGGTTTCGCGCAACTCAGTTAAATCCGCGCCGTAAGCGAGCGCCAAGCTGAAACGCTCGGTTTTACCGGCGGGTAGCGTGAACGGACCGGAGGCAAAAAGAAAACCGATGTTGTAATTCAATACCAGCGCCGTGTCGAAGCGCGCGGAGAAAACCGGATCGATAAATTTTTCATACAACAGTCGCGGCCAATTTTTGGTGCCGGAGTAAAACTCAATGCCATCGACGGCATCACTTGGGGCGCCTGCTCCCGCGCGAATACGATTAAATTTGAATCCGGTCAAACCGATTTGATCGGACTCGTGTAAATCGGTGCGATCAAAATTCGTTTCACCGGTGGTTGGACGGCCATCGCCTTCGCCGGGATCATTGGTGCCGAAGACGCCGTCAGTGCCGGTGTCATGTAGTTCGGCAACCCAATCCAAATCTTCATCGCCGGTCCACCAGCGGCTGGCACGATACGCCGGACGCGATTTAAAATCACTAAAGGTGGCGTTATATTTGTCGACATCGTAATGGCTGCGTACGTACGCTTCGATTTCCGGTTGGCTCGTTAACAGCGTGCCGGGGCCGCCGTCGCGTTTCTCATCGATCATGCCATCGTTGTCATTGTCAACACCGTCGCCGGGTTTGCCGGGCGTTTCGAGATAGGCATAACCGAGATAACCGGTGATACCGCAATTGCCGCTCAAATCTTTGCCATGACCAAATTTGTCCCAGGTGTAAACTAAATTCAGGTTTTGGGTCTTGGTGTTAAACGAACGATCATAATAGGCGTTATCATCATCGGATTCGAAAGCGCCGTCGCAGGAAAGCGCAGAGCCGCCGACGCCGGAATCGAAATACAAACCGAAAATAATATTTTCATTATAATCCGTAGTGCCTTCGTTGGTGATATCGTAATGCCAAAAAACCACGTTCTGCGCTTGCGGGTTGGCCCATTGAAAACCCCGCACTTCCACACGCAGGCCGAGGCCGCGGCGGGTGAGATCGCGACTGTCAGGAAAAAAATCCCACGCGTCATAAAAATCGTCGTCCATCACCGAATAACTTTCCTGATCGGCGTTGGCGCGCTTGCCGAAATAACCGTTCCAACTGCCGCGCCAGCCGGGATCGAAGCCGTCGGTTTCTTTGTCGGGCCAAGATTCCGGCCATGTGCGCGGATCATTGCTGATCGCCGGTGAGCGGCCGCGGTTGATATTTGGATCGGCTTGAAAATAGCCGGGGCGCGGCTCGAAGCGCATCACCCGATTCTTCAGCGGGCTCAGGGCCTGGCGCTCGCGGAAACCGGTTTCCATAATAAATGCTTCCGAGTTGTTGCGCTGCCGAATTTTGGCGAGCACGAACGGCGTCACGCCGTCGCTGTAATTCATGCCGCCACCCTTGGGCACTTCGACGGAGTGAAAGACGCTAAGATCGACATTGACGGGATCAGCCGGATAGTTGCCGACCATCCCGTAATTCCAAAACTCGGTGCGGATACTGTTCGCATCATGTGACCCACGGCGCTCTGCATCCACGCGCCCGCGTTTTTCCTGTGGAACTACAGGTTGGAGTTGGGCGAAGGCGGTTATTGTGGTTGAGGCACAAAACAGCAGCAAAGCAGTTTTTGCAAGGCGATTCATACTTGATCTCTCAATCGTGGCGCAACATTGATGTTGCGTGTCCATTTTACAAACGATTTGTTTTGCAATTTACAAGCGCAACATTCATGTTGCGCCACAGCGCTACAACGATGAATTAATCGTCAACCCCACCTCGACACGGCGCGGGGCGTAGTAGCGCAGCGGATTGAGCAGTGTGCCCTGGTCACCGGCGGGATTGAGTGAATAATCAGGGCTGCCGGTGTTGTTGAACACAAAGCCGCCGAAGGCAAAGCGTGCATCGAGCAAATTGAAGCCGCGGGCGAACAAGCTCATATTCATGCCGCCGAGCTTAAAAAATTTTTCCGCGCGCAAATCAACCAGCACAAACGACGGTTTGCGGCCGGAATTTCTTTCAAGATTGGAAACCAGGAAACTGAGAACTGAGGGCGTAAACGGTTGGCCGCTGCCGTAACGAATGATCGTGCTGATCGAAAAGTTATTCGGTTTCGACGCCGAGACGGTTGCATTCAACGTGTGTTGTTGATCCCAATTCAACGGAAGCTGCTCGGGACGAGGGTCTTCGCCAGCCTCGGCGCGGGTGGCGGTTTCGCGCGGATCACTCGAGTTGCCCTGCGCCCGCTGCCACGTGTAATCGATGGATGAACTGAGAATGCCGACCCGGCGTTGATCCAGCGCGATGGTAAAGCCGAGCACATTGCCGAAATCGACATTCGTCAAACGCGCGTATTCGGCGTTGGTGTAGGTGGAAATAAACTCGACGCCGAGCAAATCCCGAATATCTTTGTAGAACATGTTGACATCGAGGCCGAGGTTTTCCGTCAATGCCTGTTTGTAACCAAATTCATATTGTGTGGTGCGCTCCGGTTTGATGTCGGGATTGCCAAGCACGCCGTAACTCACCGCGCCGGCTTGCAGCTCGTTCAAAATATTGTAATCGGCGTTGTTGAAAATTTGGCCGAGCGCGGGGAATTGATAAAAATGGCCATAGGCAAAAAAAACGGACGCCGTGGTGGTAATCGGGTACGACACTCCGAGGCGGGGCGCAAGCGAAGTTTTCTTCGTGGTTGCTTTGGGCACGGAGGCCGGCGCTCCGGCAATTGCATTCGCCGGGTTTTGCAAATCACTCGGCACTGTCGCGCGCGCGTCAAAATACTCGAAACGGGCGCCGGCGCGAACAATCAAATCATTCCATTCCAATTGATCTTGCACATACGCCGCCAGCGACACGGGTTTGTAGAGCGAGATGCCGGGCAATTTGGGCGACCGCGCGGTAAATGCTTGCAACACTTGATTGCCGGTAATCGTGTCTTGTACCGCCAAAATGTAACCGGGAACACCGAACTCAACTTTTGAAATTTGTGCTTCACCACCGATTTTGACGAGATGCTCACGCGTCACCTGACTCGTCAATGCGCCTTTGGCCACATAGGTGTTGGTGCGTTGTTTGAAACGGGTAAAATCGACGCCCTGCACCACGGCGGTGCCCAATTCGTAGGCGTCATCGCTGCGCGGCGGGCCGGCTTGAAAATAGCGCGCATCAAGCAAATCTTCGTAAACATAATCGTCGTAATCAAAATGATTTTGCCGCAGATTCAAATTGTAAAAGGTTTTGCTCGTCACCGTGTGCGTCCAATCCACACCGTGCACGTAGGAAAAAGTCTTTTGCGTCGTCGCCCCGTCAGGATTGAAACGATAAGCGAAATTATCCCGCTTGGCGTCGATTTGGTTAAATAAGGCTTGATAACTCAACTCAACATTTTTAATCGAGCGATTACTGAGTTTAGCCAGACCGGACCACTCGCGATTGTATCCCAACGGCATTTCGGCGTTATCGCCCGACGGTTGGAAATTTTTGTTTTGAAAATCCGCCACATCGGTGGGCAGAAAACGGCGCGTGGCCGTCACATAGCCGTCGTTGACAAAGCGGCGGCCACTGAGAAGGAAGGTGGTTTGCGGCAAAGGCGTCGGGCCGCTCAAACTGAGCTGATAATTTTGTTGGGTAAAAGGTTTGAACTGATCGTCGATGAGACGCCTGTTATCGGAAAAAAGATAATCACTCGCAAACACCTCGGCGTTCCACTGCAGGCGATCTGCGCCGCTTTTGAGCACGGCGTTCACCACGCCGCTCATCGCCTGTCCGTACTCGGCATCAAACGTGCCGCTGATGACTTGCACTTCCTGCAGCAGCGAGCGATCAATGCGCAGGGTGGAGGAGTTGTCGTAGGAATTATTGACGGTGACGCCGTTGATTTGGTATTGCACTTCGCCAATACGGCCGCCGCGCACGTGGCCCTCAACAACGCCGGCTTGCAAGTTCACGACATCTTGCAATTCCTGTACGGGTAAATTGGCGATGTCTTCTTTCGTTATGGTGGCGACGGTGCTGGTCAGATTGGTCTCCACCACGGGACGCTGCGCCGTAACGACGACTGTACCGACGTCGAGCGTGGTCTCTTGCAACTCAGCGTTTTGCGTCGTGGTGGTGTTGGTGGTAATGAGAACGTTTTCGACTGCCACAGAACCATAGCCGACAAAGCTAAATTGCACGCGATACGTTCCCGGCGGAATATTCAAAATCGTGAAGTAACCATCTAAATCCGTCACGGCGCCGAGGGTCGTACCGGCGAGTATAACATTTGCGCCGGGCAAACCTTGCTTTTGCTTATCGGTCACACGGCCCGCGAGTTTACCGGTGGTGCCGGCGAAGGCCAAAGGCAAAAAGCAAAAGGCAAAGAGCAAAAGGCAAATGGCAAGGTGAAACGATTTTATTCGCGTGAACATGACGCGCCTCGTTGTTGGTCGTCGCGCCTTCAGGCGCAAAGCATTGCTAACAAACTACATATTCGTTTTTTGTAATTGCTTGTTAGTATCAGTATCGAGAAAAACTGCCCGGGCACTTACCGCGCCCGGGCAGTAAAATAACTATTTCACCAACATGAACTTGCCGTACAGCGTCGAGCGCACGTGTTGGGCGCCGGCAGGTTTCATTTCCAAACGATACAAATATACGCCAGTGGTGAGGTTTTCCGGCGTGAACACGGTTTCGCGGGTACCGGCCTGTTGCAGTCCAAGCGGAATGGTTTTCACGCTACGGCCGAGAATATCAAAAATCAATAGTGTTCGGCACGGTTTTAGGTAAAAGCGAATTGGAATTGATTTGC
>CAYUVM010000064.1:0-12449 GCA_964447935.1 uncultured Cytophagia bacterium
GTCCGGTGCCGCCGTGCCCGCAGGTCGGCGTCATCCCGTGGACGTGGGCGGAACTTATTATTTTTTTCATCCATCATTTGCTCGGCGTGCGACCGAATGTTGAGCACCTGCTGATTCGTCCGCGTTTGTTGCCGGAGTTGAAAATAGTCAAAGCCAATCTAAGATGGGGTGGCTATCGTGTGGATTTGGAAATTCAGCGGACGGAAAAACCGGAGGAACGCCGCGCGGTGGTGAATGGGCAACAAAAATCTTTGCAGGATGGCAATCTGATTTTGCCGCTGCCGGAGAGTGACTTGAAAATTCAAATGATGATTTGATTGTCATCGCGAGCCCGCGCTTTTCAGCCTATGGCCGGAGGCGGGATGAAGCGATCTTCTCGCCGTCAATAAACTGCTTTGCTGAACAACGCTCGCAGTGACGGTTTCTTGAAAAAAAGTCGATACGGACACGAGGTGATCATGGACATCAACTACATCGCCCTTGCCATTCCCATCTTCCTGCTGCTCATCGGCATTGAAGCGCTGTTTGCCTGGCACGAACAGCGTGAGTATTATCGCTTCAATGACGCTATCAACGATTTGAGCTGCGGCATTATTCAGCAAGTCATCGGCGTGTTCATGAAGACGCTTCTCTTTGCCGGCTATCTTTTTCTCTTCGACCGTTTTGCGCTGCTGAACATTTCGGAAAAATCAATTATCGCCTGGGTGGTGATCTTCTTTGGTGTGGATTTTTTTTATTACTGGTTTCATCGCATGAGCCACGAGATGAATGCGCCGTGGGCCGCGCACATCGTGCACCACCAAAGTGAAGAATTCAATCTTGCGGTCGCACTCCGACAGGGTACGTTTCAGAGCTCGTTCTCGTGGATATTTTATCTGCCGCTGGCGATCATCGGCTTTCCGCCGGTGATGTTTCTCACCATGTCCGCCTTCAACACGCTGTATCAATTTTGGATTCACACCCGCGCCATCGGTAAGCTCGGCCCGTTGGAATGGGTGCTCAACACGCCGTCGCATCATCGCGTGCATCACGGCCGCAATCCGAAATACCTCGACAAAAACCACGCCGGCACGCTCATCATCTGGGATCGGATGTTCGGCACGTTTCAAGCGGAGGAGGAAGAAGTCGTTTATGGCGTGACCGAGCCGCTGAACAGTTGGAATCCGGTGTGGGCCAATTTGCAGTATTGGACGAAACTCTGGCGCGAGATGAAAACGCTGCCGCGGTTTGTCGACAAAATAAAATTCTGGCTCAAGCCGCCCGGTTGGCGCCCCCAAGAGTTGCCGCCGCTGCCGCCGCATCCTGAAGTCACGCCCGCCACCATCGTGAAATATGATACCAAAATTCCGCTCGGCTTGCAACTTTATGTGTTGCTGCATTTCATGCCGACAATTTGGGGTGTCACGCTGATCTTGAATCACGAAAGTGATTGGCCGTGGCCGCAGCTCACCATTGTTGCCGGTTTGATTTTATTTACCGTGCTCAACATGGGCGGCATTTTGGATAAAAAACCGTGGGCGCTTAAATTTGAAATCGTGCGGCTGATTACACTCGCGGTTGTTGTCAGCGCGTATTTTTCGACGAGCAATTTCTTCGCGTTGATCGTGGCAACTGTGTTCGTTTTGATGCTCACTTCTTTTCTCGGGCTATTTCGTTTTCAAAATATTTTTAATTCTACCAAACTCCCTACCGCTGCTTTTGAAACATAAAGGAGAACACCTTGTTTCAATCTCATCTTTTCATCTTGCTTTTCGTGCTTTTGACTATGAATCCAACTCTTGCTGCTTCCAATCATCCCCGCTTGATGGCCGATGCGACCGACGTTGCCCGGGCCAAGCAATGGCTCAAAGATTATGCTTGGTATCGCGAGCTTTTCGATGAACACCGAGCCGAAATCGACCGTTTCCTGCAACACCGTCCGATCTTTGTCTCGCCGGTGAAGCAGATTTACCAATACAAAATGTACACCTGTCCGAAACACGATGTTGAATTGCTCTATGAAGAATTCCGTCCCCACGAGCATCGTTGCCCGAAAGACATGAACGAAATTTATTCCGGTGGCAAATATGATTCAGCGTGGTCTGGCTGGTACAATCGTTTGCTGGCGAGCCATTTGGTGTGGATGGGAATTTTTTATCAGGTTTATGAAGACGAGAAGTATGCCGAAGCTGGCCGTGAAATTTTGTTGAAATTTACCGATCTTTATTTGCAATATCCCACGTCGAACACCATTCTCGGGCCAGCCCATGTTTTCTTCGGCACGTTGTCCGAATCATTTTGGGGCGTCGATATGGCGTATGGTTATGATCTCGTCTACAATTACAAAGGCTTCACGCCGGCAGATCGTCAAAAGCTCAAAGAAAAATTTTTCTATCCGCTGGCGGAGATCACGCAAAAATTTCCCGAGTCGGCGTCGAATCGGCAACTGTGGTACAACAATGTTTCGGCCGCAGTGGGATTTTTGTACAATGATCAAAAGCTCATCGATTTTGCACTGAATGGCGAATACGGTTTTTATTGGCAGCTTGGTTCGGCGTTGCCGGAGAGCGGTTTCTGGCCGGAGTGGTCGGGCTATCATTACGTCGCGCTGCGCGGCATGATTCATCTCGCTGAGATGGCGCGCCACAACGGGCTGGATTTATATCACAAAGAAATCGCTGGCCGCACGATGAAGAAGATGTTCGACGTGCCGTTCGAACTGATCAAACCGAATTTTGAATTTCCGCGCATTAAAGACAGCGGCGGCGGCAACATTTTGGAGTACGCGACTTTTTATGAGATCGGCTACGCGATTTATAAAGATCCCAAATATCTTGCGCTGTTGAATACGACGAATGTACAACGCGGCACGCAGGTCGTGGCTGAGGAATCCGGGCTGGGCAGAAAGCGCGCACCGATCTCGATGTTCAATCTTGCGCCAGTACTGCCGGAAGTGAAGATGGAAATTTATCCCGAGAACAGTTTTAATCTTGAGGGCAATGGCTTTGCCATTCTTCGCCATGGCAAAGGTGATGAACGGCGTTACTTGTATTTGGATTACGGCATCATGGGCGGTGAGCATGGCCATCCCGATCGTTTGCAAATGGGTTACTATGCGCTCGGCGAAAATTGGATTGTCGATCCGCTGAACGAAATGTATTTCAATCCTAATCTCCAACTGTGGTATCGCCAAACCATTGCGCACAACACCGTGGTGCTTGATCAAACCAGCCAAACCTGGACGAATGGCTATGGAAAGTTTTTCGGCGCATTGCCAAATTTTCAAGTCAGCTCCGGCGGTTCGGAGACAGCTTATCCGGGCGCGAAGCTCATGCGCACGCTGCTGCAAGTTGGCGATTATCTCGTTGATCTGTTCGACATCGAATCTCCTGACAAGCGCCTGATGGATTGGCCGCTGCACAGTTTCGGCGAGTTGAAAATCAGCGGCGTCAAATTGGAAAAACAGCCGCGTGATCTTTTTGGCTTGCAACCGGGTCATCCGGGATACGATCAATTCACCGACATTTATTCCGGAAAATCCGATGCGGCGTGGAGTGGCGTCTTCACGCTCAACAATGGCAAGAAGCTGGCGGTGAAAGGCATTGGCGAACCGGCCACCGAAATTTTTCAAGCGATGACGCCGCCAATTGGCGGATTTTACAAACAAATGGTGCAGGATCAAAGTCCAGTGCCGATGATAATGAGTCGCCGCTTCACTAACGCGACGCGTTTTGCGCATTTGATTCAGGCGTATGCCCAAACACCGGGCGTAACGAATTTTGAAAAAGGCGCGGAGCCAAACGCCTATCGCATTCGGCGCGCCGGCGGCGAAGATTGGCTGTATGCCGACGTGAATCGTTCGATTTATTGGAATCTCCGCCAGGCCGAGGGCAAACCGCAGCGGCTCTCTGGTTTCAGTATGCGTGAAATTAGTGCCGGCGGCAAAACCTTGCTCGCCAGCGATTTGCCGTTGACGCAATTTGAAGCTGAATGGCAAAACGACAAACTCGTCGTGATTTTGCCCGAGCATTTTGGCCAAGTAAAAATTTGGGCGCCGAACATCACCCGCGTCGAGTCCAATGGAAAATCCTTGCCTTTTGAAAGAAGCGGTGACCTCATCGTACTCCGGCAAGCTTCCGGTGTCGTGATTGCTCCAGAAGACACTACGCTTTTTCTCGGCATGAAAAATAATGTCGTGGTGCGCGTCTGGAATCCCACCGATCGCGCCGTGACAGGCCGCGTGCAACTCGCGCTGCCGGCGGATTGGTCTGAGCACGTGCAAAGCCAACTCACGTGGTGGGGCGGCGTCGTGAATTTAAAAGCGCTCAACAAAAGTTCGGTGCACCGTCAAATTTTTCCCGCGGTGAATCGGCAGAATGTTCGTTGGCTCAATGGCATTCGTTCGGAGAGCCAAAGCATTCCGCCAAACGGAGTGGCAACATTCATGTTGCCGATAACTGTTCCGAATGACGCGCCTCCCGTGAATTTTGACGTGACGGTGAGCTTTGCGCAAACGCAAATCAAGAAAACCTTCCGCGTTACCGCGCCGATTGTCGCCGATCTGCGACTACCGAATGGCAAAAAAGAAACCCTCGAAATCAAATTAGTGAATCAGACCTCTGGCGCTCTCAAAGTAGCTACCCAGCTTGTGGCTGATCCAGCATGGACAATTTCCGGAGAAACACAGGCTCCGATTGATTTGGCTGCGGCAGAGACGCGCTGGTTGTCGATTCCTATTCAACTCATCAGCTACAAGGCCGACGCGCAACTCTATCCGATTCGATTGCAAGTTGCGACTGAGAATTTTAAAACCGAAATAGTCCGCGATTTTTATGTGGGGATCGCGCATTTCGCCAAAGCGACGCCAGCGTTGGACGGCAGTTGGGAGGGTTGGAAAATGGCCAATCCGCTGACGATTGATCAAGCGAATCAAGTTTGCAAATTGTTGCTGGGCAATCAGCCGTGGGGTGGGCCGGAAGATTTGTCCGCGAAAATTTATGCGCTGTACGATGACAATTATCTCTACGTCGGCGCCGAAGTGAAAGATAACGTGTTGGTAACGACGTGGGATTTTCCGGTGATGAGCTACCCGTGGGATACCGATTGCATGGAAGTGATTTTGGACACGCGGCGCGGCTCCGACCAAGGGACTGATCCACCGACGCCGGGACTTTTCCGGCATTTGTCGATGGCCGAGTATCGCCGCACCGAGTTTGGTCCCGAAAAATGGCAAGGCGGCGGCGCCGGTGGCCCCACGCTGCCGAAGCCGTTGCTCGTTCCCAATGCGGAGACGTACTACCATCGCACGGAAACCGGCTATAATCTGATTTGCCGTTATCCGCTCACGAGCCTCAAAGCGATCATCGCGCAGCCGGGATATAAAATCGGGTTTGATATCGGGATCAGCGACAACGACGGCACGACGTATCGCAAGAACCAACACCTCTGGGCGGGGTTCAATCAGAATCAATCGTGGTGGGACATGGGAACGATTGGGGCGCTGATTTTTGGGGAAAGACAATAACCGTATCGCACGTACAGGTCGTCATTTCGAGTGGATTGAGGAATTGTTTGAGTATTAGATTCCTCAATTCACTCAGATGAAGACTGCTGGCGAAACCTTAAAACGCTTACTCAATGCCTTGATTTGTGCAACATTGAGTTGTCTTTTTCCATTGAGAATTTCTGAAACAACGCCTTGACTGCCGATTTCAGCCAAGTCGCTTTGTCTTAATTTGTGTTCATCCATAAAATGCTTAAGGGACGAAATAGGATCGCCAACCGGTTCCGGCACATGCTTGTTTTCATAATCTTCGATTAAAGTGCCCAGTATATCAATCAGTGATTCCAGCGTCTCGTTTGGCTTGACGCTGACTTGATCGATCAAAACATCCAGCAGCTTGACAGCTTTATTATACTGTTCCTCGGTGCGAAGGGTTGATACCACTTTCGAAACCGTTGGCCAGACTTTAATCGTTGCGGCTAAATTGGGAGCTACGTTGGTCATGCTTCTTCCTTCCATTTGCCTTTGTCATATTCTTTGTGCGTCAAAACATGTCTAATATAAATGCGCTTTTTCCGATAAACAATATAGGTGATGAGCCTCGCTTTATTGCCCCCGATATTAAAAACCACCAATCTGCCCACTTAATCTACGCCAGCGAAGGTTTCGCGTAATTCAGCAAATGCGGCAAACTCGGTGTGCTTGGCAGTGCAACACCTCTGGGCCGGATTCAATCAGAATCAGTCATGGTGGGATATGGGCGCGATTGGGGCGCTCATTTTGGGGAAAAAGGAAGGAAATCCCATTCAAGCGTTTCGGGAAAAAGATTATCCGTTTCGACAGGCGAGATATCGACAAGTGGGTTGATTTGCACTACGACAAGAGCTATCATGTATCATAAAAATGTTGCTTTTCAAACCCAAAAGTGATATAATAGGTCAATGCCAGAAAGGAGGCTGCTATGAGCGGTTATAAGCGCAATAGTAGCCCTTACTGGTATTACAGCTATACTATCAACGACCAAAGGATGGAAGGAAGCACCAAAACTACAAGCAAGACTCTCGCAAGGCAGATTGCATCAACCCCACAAGGCTGATTTTCTTCGCAACCAAAACGAAATAAAGGTTGTGAAGAAATATCCGATTGAAACCCTTGTGAACAAGTTTCTTGAGTGGTCGAAGTCTCACAGAAAAGGACGTGAAATTCTTCAAGGAGCCCAGGAAGAATTTTCGCTGGTTTCCGGAGGATGCGATCGAGAAATTCCTGAAGTCCTGTGGCCACCGCTTGAAGTCAATCTTTCTTGTCGGCATCAACACTGGATTAAGGATAAGCGAGCTTCTGAGCCTGAAGTGGAACCAAGTTGATTTTGACAACTGCTATATCACAACTGAAAAATCAAAAACTGATGAATACGACAAGGTCAAGATGAATCCGGTTGTGAGAAGCGTTCTCAAAGGGCTTGAAAAGAACGGTGAGTATGTTTTCTCCAATCATGATGGAGAGCCTTTCCAGCGTATCAACAAGTCATTTTAGAATGCGTGCAAGCGAGCCGAGCTGAAGCCGGCAACGCCCCAGGCGATGCGGCACACATTCGCCTCGCACTTGGTAAAGCTCGGCGTTGACCTCAACACGGTTATGAGCTTGGTGGCTGGAAGTCGCTTGAGATGGTCATGTAATACAGTCACCTCCCCCCTGACCATGCGCCAATGGCAATCAACAAGCTGGCTGAGATGAAATGCCTGAAATCTCCAGAAATATTCCTGAAATCTTGAAGAGTGTGCAGGAGATCAGGGTTGATAAGTATATGAAAATTTGAATCGCCCCTGTAGCTCAGTTTTGGAAGAGCAGAGGTTTCCTAAACCTTTGGCCGCAGGTTCGAGTCCTGCCAGGGGTACTGAGTTGAATCAAGTTGTCCGTTTAAAAAATTTTACTTGTGACGGGCTATGGCCACTTCCGATCTTAAAAAAGCACTGGATAAGCTCGCGCACGATCTGCGTGGGCCAATACACACCGCCAAACTCAATCTCGAAGTTGCCGAGATTCTGGCACAAAAGAATGGCGGACCCCAGCAAGAACGGCTGCTGAAACATTTGGCGCTGATCGCAGGTGAATTCGAAAAATTGCAAGATCGCGTCGAAGCATTTACCGCACAATTCAATCGTTAGGATGACTGGAATGCTCATGGAGGATGCACCTGGCTGATTCGCGTGAAAAAGTTTTGCTCGTGGATGACGAGCCGGCCGTTTTAGCCGCGCTCGAAATCCTGCTGGAAGATCTGTATACGGTGGTCACTGCCGCCAGCGGCGAAACCGCCTGGCAAATTTTGCAGGATGAGGAAATTGCCGTTGCCAGCGTCGATCTATCGTTGCCGGATCTCAGCGGCCTCGACTTGTTGCGCCGGTTGGGCGAGAAGGGCTTGCCGACCGAGTTGATCATGGTCACCGGCTTCGGTACCATTGATTCCGCCGTCGAAGCCATGCGGCACGGCGCCTATGATTATCTCACCAAGCCGGTCGAAGGCGCGCGGTTGAAGCAGGTCATCGCCAAGGCCATTGAAAAAAATGCGCTCACGGTTTCCAATCGCGCGATGGCGACGCAACTCCGCGAGTTGACGCGCTACGAAGATCTGACCGGCCAGAGCGAGGCGATGCGTGAGATTTATAAACTCGTCGAAGCCGTGGCGAAATCCGACGCCAGTACGCTGATCACCGGCGAAAGCGGCACCGGCAAAGAATTGGTGTCGCGCGCGATACACCAACGCAGCAGCCGCGTTAAAGCGCCGTTTATTCCGGTGAATTGCTCGGCGCTGCCCGCGGATATTTTAGAGAACGAGCTTTTCGGCCATGAACGCGGCGCCTTCACCGGCGCGCTGAACGAGAAGGCCGGTTGTTTTGAACTGGCCGATCATGGCACGCTCTTTCTCGACGAGATCGGCGAGATGCCGTACGAATTGCAAGCCAAGTTGCTGCGCGCGCTGGAAGAAAAAAAATTCCGCCGCCTCGGTGGCCGCAAAGAAATTGAAGTTGATGTCCGGGTTATCGCCGCCACCAATCGTGATGCCCGCCGCGCCGTCAAAGAGAAAACTTTGCGGGAAGATTTATTTTACCGGCTGGCGGTGGTTGAAATTGAATTGCCGCCGTTGCGTGAACGCATCGGCGACCTCGTGCTGCTCGGACAGGAATTTCTTCAACGCTATACCGCCAAATCCGGCAAACGCATTCACAGTTTCTCGCGCGAAGCGCTGGAAACCCTCTCGCGCCACACGTGGCCGGGCAATGTCCGGGAGTTGCGCAACGTCATCGAGCGCGCGGTGCTGCTCTGCTCCGGCCGCCAAATCGTCCTCGCGGACTTGCCAAAGTATTTGTTCGATCGCGAAGATTCCGCAGAAATTCATATTCCGCTCGGCACCTCGCTGGACGAGTCCGAGCGCCGGATTATTCAACGCACTTTGGCGGCGCAAAATAACAACCAGACGCGCGCCGCGGAAGTTTTGGGCATTAGCCTGAAAACCTTGCATAATAAACTATCGCGTTATCGTCAGGACGAAGCCTGAACACGGAGCAGTAAAATTTTCTCGGCGCCGGCGGCTTCGCGTAATACCTTATCAAGTTTAGCGTTAATGAAACAGGCGCATGAACGCTTCGTAAATTTGCGCTACTCGTTTTGCATTTTTGAGTAAGATTTACACGACTCCAATTTTCCCGCCACCTTATTTGATTCATCCTCAGCTTATTTTAGCAAAACCCGCATCCGATTAAACTCTTGTTTTCACAAAACTTGCTGCACACAATGTTCTCTCGGCCAATGTGCGCATGATACTGTGGCAACCTCTTTGCATTATCCTGTCGCGCAGCGCTATTCAATCAACCTGCTGCGAACGCAAGTTTGAAATATTATTTTGTTAAACTGCGTTTTACAATTTTGCGTTTCAGGTCACCGCTAAAAATTTATCTTACAAAGGACATCCTTATGAGAACGTTGCCGTTTCTGCTCGCGTCATTGCTGGGCTGGGTGGTCGCGCATGTGCTGGGCGGCACCGAGCGCGAGGACAGTCCGGTGTCCAATTGGATGCGTCTGGCCCATTATCCCATCGGCATCGCCGGCGCCTCGGTGGGCACCTGGTTGAGTCAAAACTCGGCCATGCTGTACAATAAAATTTTCATTATGGGCATTTTCTTCTCGAGTCTGGCCGTGCTGCTGTATAAAGTGGCGCGCCGCTATCTTCGCCCGGAAGCCAGGTAAATCATTTTATTCGCGTCTCTCACCCCAACCATTTCGAGGTGAAATATGAAAAAATTATTCCTGACGATACTGTTCACCATTGGCATCTTTCTGCTGCTTTCGCAGCATGAAATGCTGTGGAGCAAACGGCGCTTTTTAGATGAGCCGCGCGTGCATCGCGTGCAAAAAGGCGAATCGTTGAGCCAATTGGCCAAGCAACATTATGGCAGCACCAAACGCTGGCGCGAGCTGGCGCTGGTCAATCGCGCGCCCAAGCCCAACCATCTGGAAGTCGGCGAAGAAATTTTATTGCCCTCGGCCACGGTGATCAACGAATTGCGCCGGACGCGCACCCTCACCCGCGTCAACACGTTGATTGGCGAGCAGCAAGCCGCCCAAGTGACGCAAACTTCCGAACGCCCGCAGCAACAACCGGCGGCAACTGCACCGGAAGTCGCGGCGCCAGTGCAAACCTCGACGGCCAGTTCTCCGAACGAACAACTCGTTCCGGAAACGACACCCGAAGCTATCGTCCCGCCGCACGACGCGCCCGCCGAAGCGGCTTCGTTCCCGTGGTTTTGGCTGGCGATTGGTTTGATGCTGATCGGTGGCGTCGCCGGATTCATTTGGTATCGCCGCCAGCAGGCGGAAAAAGCGGCCAATGAGACGAAGATGGTCGAACCGCGCCGTAACGTTGAGGAGCGCAGCCGCGAACGCCAGCCCTTCTCCAAACCGATGGCGCCCAAAGAAAACCTGGTCATCTGAAAATTTATTCGCCAACGCTCCAACGTTCTCAACCTCCCCAACGCTCTACGCTGGAAGGTAAAAATGTGCGGTTTTCCCTGGCCGCATATTGTGCAGAGACCTGACAGGCGTAGACTAACCCCCGAAGCCCCGATGAAAATCGGGGCTTTTTTTATTGCTTTTGCGGTAATTTGTCTCTTTATTGGTTCAATTCACCAACGGCAATCACCAACCAGCAGCGAGCCATCGGAAACCAATATGAAACTTCCCGTTGCCCAAATCACCGAATCGTTCACGGAGTCTGTCATTCGCGAAATGACGCGGCTCACCAACATGTACGGCGGCGTCAATCTCTCGCAGGGCTTTCCGGATTTTCCTGCACCGGACGAAGTGAAAGAAGCCGCGGTGGCGGCGATTCGCGCCGACATCAACCAGTACGCCATCACCTGGGGCGCGCCCAATTTGCGCCGCGCCATTGCCGAAAAAGCGCAACGCTACAATCACATGGCGGTTGATCCCGAAAAAAATATCACCGTCACCTGCGGCGCCACCGAAGCGATGATTGCAACGCTGATGGCGCTGATCAATCCCGGCGACGAAGTGGTGATCTTCGAGCCGTTTTATGAAAATTACGGGCCGGACACCTATCTTTCTCATGCAACGCCGCGCTTTGTGAAATTGCAGCCGCCGGATTGGCATTTCGATGAAAAAGAATTGCGCGCTGCGTTCAACGCGCGCACGCGCGCCATCATCATCAACACCCCGAACAATCCCACCGGCAAAGTTTTTACGCGCGAAGAGTTGCAATTCATCGCGGGTCTCTGTCAGGAATGGGATGTCTTCGCCATCACCGATGAAATTTACGAGCATATTCTCTTTGATGGCACGGAACATATCAGCCTCGCCAGTCTCGACGGCATGGCTGAACGCACGGTGACGATCAATGGCATTTCGAAAACCTACAGTTTGACCGGCTGGCGCACGGGCTGGGCCATTGCGCCGGAAAAGCAGAACAACGCCATTCGCAAAGTCCACGACTTTCTCACCGTCGGCGCAGCAGCGCCATTACAAGAGGCCGCGGCGGTGGCGTTGCGCCTGCCGGAAAGTTATTATCAAAATTTGGCGCAAACGTATCTCGAAAAACGTAATCGACTTGTTGATATTTTGGAAAAAGCCGGCTTTCATTGTCACGTGCCAAAAGGCGCTTATTACATCATGACGGAAATCGCCGAACTGCTGCGCGCCCACGGCCAGCCGAATGATAATCAATTTGCGCGCTGGATGGTGAAAGAAATCGGCGTGGCCGCGGTGCCGGGATCGAGTTTTTACATGAACCCGGCGGATGGCGCCGCGCAGGTGCGGTTCTGTTTTTGCAAAAAAGAAGAGACATTGGTTGCGGCGGAAGAGAAGTTGAAAGCGTTGCAATCGTAGCCCCGACCCCTTGTGGGTCGCTCGCCCACAAGAGGCGAGGACGACGTTTCTTCAATATTCTTTATGTTAAACGAAGGGGTATTTTTCATGCACAAAATTTTCATCAGCTACAGCCACAAAGACGAAGAATCGAAAGATCGTCGGATTCGCATAGTATTGCGTAATCTGCTCTTAATTGGCATTGATTTTACACTGAATACATCTTTTCTTTCATAGCATCAGCAAGGGGTTACTATGGATATCGGATTATTAGCGGTCTTAGTCACAATCTACAAAGCTGCGGAAAAAATCGGACTGCTCGATTATCTTAAGGGCATACCAGCAAAAACCTTTGAGGCTTTGTACGAAAAATTTATTCAAGACCATGCGGCGCAGAGCAAATTCTTAAAGCCGTTGTTCACGCCAGAAATTGAAAAGGCTTTTGATAAAGCCCTCAAAGCAATCACGCCGGAACACACTCCTCTCAGAAAAGAACTATTCTTGCTGGCTCTTTTGACAGAACCTTCATTTATAAAGATATCAACTTTCTGACTTCGTGGTTTGAGGCTGTAAAAACAGGGTTGCGGCGGCA